>NZ_JAKRMO010000031.1:0-46857 GCF_022346485.1 Brachybacterium sp. ACRRE
CTCCCCCGCCGTCGCCCCGCCCGCATCGCCTGCACCGCCCGGCGCAGTCGGTTCGGTCGGCGCAGTCGGCGCGTTCGGCCCGACCGGCGCCTCCCCCACGGCTTCCGCCGAGGAGCACCCGTCCCTGCCGTCGGCCGACGCCCCGTGCGCGGCATGGTCGCAGCAGGCGGCCGAGCTCGCGGCCGCCCTCGAGCAGGAGGTCGCCCGCTGGCCGGCGACGCTCTCCCACTACGACGATGTGCGCACGGGGGCTCTGGTGCCCGTCGGCGAGGGTCGGCTGGTCCCCTTCTATCTCGCCGAGCACGCCTCGGACCGGGCTCTGCTGGTGGGCGGCGCCGTCGGCGCGAGGCTGCGCAGCGATCACGTGATCGCCCTCTGGTCGGCGCACTGGGTGCACACGGGCGCGGCGTTCCCCGACCCCATCGACCTCGTGACCTTCTCCCACCGCAGCGTGATCCCCGGGGTGCGCGTCCACCATTCCGGCGTCACGATCACCGACATCGAGCAGATCGCGGGCACGCCGGTCACCACCCCCGCCAGGACGGGCGCCGATCTGCTGCGCTTCGACGGAGAGGCCGCGATCGAGGGAGTGGAAGCGCTCGTGCGCACCGGGCTGTGCACGGGAGAGCAGATCGGGGAGCGGCTCGCAGCGGCGCGAGGGGGCTCGGGGAGCAGGGTCGCCCGCAGGCTCCTCGAGCAGATCGTGCGGCGCTGCGCGTCAGCTCCCGAGGGGGCGGAGGACGCCGACACGCGCGAGCGGGCCGTGCTGCGGGTGCGGGAGGTGGAGCGCTGGGCGCGCCGAGGTCACGGGGGTCAGGCCTCGACCATTCCTCGACCCTCGACGACCTTGCCGTCCGCCGTGACGCGGTAGGCGTCGTAGACGCCCTCGACCTTGCGGACCTGTGCGAGGACGGCCTGCAGGTGCGAGGGGTCGGCGAGCTCGAAGGAGAAGTACGCCGTGGCCAGTCGGTCCCGATGCGACTGGCATGAGGCGGACTGCAGGCTCACCTGCTGGTCGGCGATCACCAGGGCGAGGTCCGTGAGCAGTCGATCCCGATCCAGCGCCTCGACCTTGATGTGCACGAGGTAGACCGAGCCCATGCGGCCGGACCAGTGGACATCCACGATCCGATCGGGCTGCTCCTCCTCCAGCTGCGTGGCGTTGAAGCACTGTCGATGGTGCACCGAGATGCCCGACCCGCGGGTCACGAAGCCGATGATCGGATCGCCCGGCACGGGTGCGCAGCACTTGGCGAGCTTGACCCACAGGTCCTTCTGCCCGTCGACGATCACACCCTGGTCGGTCTCGCTGGTGTGGCGCTGCGCCTCGGAGGGGCGGGCGAGCACCTTCGAGGGCAGGGTCGTCTCGACCACGTCCTCCTCGGCCCCGGCGGTCCCGCCGAAGGTCGCCCGGAGCTTCTCGACGACGTTCTGGGCCCCGACGTGCCCCTCGCCGATCGCGGTGTAGAGGGCGTCCACGGAGTTCTGGTCGAGGTCCAGCGCGACCGACTGCAGGGTCTCGTGGGTGAGCAGGCGGCGCATCGGAAGGTCCTGGCGGCGCAGCGCCTTGGACAGCTCGTCCTTGCCCTTCTCGAGCGCCTCCTCGCGGCGCTCCTTGGAGAACCACTGACGGATCTTGGTGCGGGCGCGCGGGGTCTTCACGAAGCCCAGCCAGTCCTGGCTGGGCCCGGCGCCGTCGGCCTTCGAGGTGAACACCTCGACCACGTCGCCCGTGCTCAGCGCCGAGTCCAGCGGCACGAGCTTGCCGTTGACACGTGCCCCGATGGTGCGGTGACCCACCTCGGTGTGCACCGTGTAGGCGAAGTCGACGGGTGTCGCCCCCTGGGGAAGCGCGATCACGTCGCCCTTCGGCGTGAAGACGTAGACCTCCTGGCTGTTGATCTCGAAGCGCAGGGAGTCCAGGAAGTCGCCCGAGTCGGAGGTGTCCTTCTGCCAGTCCATGAGCTGGCGCAGCCAGGCCATCTCCCCCGACTTCGCCGTCGGCGCCGGGTCGGGGCCCGCCATCGCCTTGTACTTCCAGTGCGCGGCGACGCCGTACTCGGCGCGGCGGTGCATCTCACGGGTGCGGATCTGCACCTCGACGGGCTTGCCGGTGGGACCGATGACGGTGGTGTGCAGCGACTGGTACAGGTTGAACTTGGGCAGGGCGATGTAGTCCTTGAAGCGCCCCGGGATGGGCGACCACCGGGCGTGCAGGATGCCCAGCACGCCGTAGCAGTCGCGCACGGTGTCCACGAGCACGCGGATGCCCACCAGGTCGTAGATGTCCGCGAAGTCGCGCCCGCGCACGATCATCTTCTGGTAGATCGAGTAGTAGTGCTTGGGGCGGCCGGTGACGGAGGCCTTGATCTTCGCCTTGCGCAGGTCATCCTGGATCTGACCGGACACGCTCGCGAGGTACTGCTCGCGGGCGGGCGCGTGCTGGGCGACCAGGGAGACGATCTCCGCGTACACCTTCGGGTAGAGCACCTGGAACGAGCGGTCCTCGAGCTCCCACTTCATGGTGTTCAGACCCAGGCGGTGCGCGAGAGGGGCGTAGATCTCGAGGGTCTCGCGCGCCTTGCGCTCGGCCGACGCGGCGGGCACGTACCGCCAGGTGCGGGCGTTGTGCAGGCGATCGGCGAGCTTGATGAGCAGCACGCGGATGTCGCGGCTCATCGCCACGATCATCTTGCGCACGGTCTCGGCCTGGGCCGCGTCGCCGTAGGTCACCTTGTCGAGCTTGGTCACGCCGTCGACGAGCAGGGCGATCTCGTCGCCGAAGTCCTTCCGCAGCTGGTCCAGCGAGTAGTCGGTGTCCTCGACGGTGTCGTGGAGCAGAGCGGCCGCGAGCACCTCCTGCGGGCTGCCGAGCTCCGCGAGGATCATCGCGACCGACACCGGGTGCGTGATGTACGGGTCCCCGCTCTTGCGGAACTGCCCCTGATGGGCCCTCTCGGCGACGGCGAAGGCGCGCTCCAGCAGTCCCAGGTCCTCCTTGGGATGGACCGCGGTCACCGCCTGGACGAGCGGTTCGAAATAGGCCGACGAGGGGTTCGGACTGGTCGGCGACGTGCGTCCGACCAGGAACGAGAACGGAGACCGCGAGCGCCGATGGACGGGCGCCGGGCGCGACTCCGACCGGGGGGTGGTCCCGTGTTCACTCATCCGAACCTCCTGCGCAGTCACCCGAGTCTACGACCCCGTAGGGAGTGGTGGTGTCCGGCGTCCGCCGACGGCGGAGAGCTCCGGATCCGGAAGCGTCCGGGCCCCGTGCGGCCGAGGGCCCGGAGCGGGCCTGCGTCTCAGTTCTGGACGGACTCGACGGTCACGACGGGGACGTCCGCGGGGAGTCGATCGCGTCCGCCCAGGCCCTCGAGCTCGAGGAGGAAGGAGACGCCCAGCAGCTCCACGTCGAAGCGGCGCACGAGCTCGATCGTGGCCGCGGCGGTGCCGCCGGTGGCCAGCAGGTCGTCGACCACCATCACGCGGGCCCCGCGCGGGAGCGCGTCGACCGCGATCTCGATCTGGGCGCTGCCGTACTCGAGGTCGTAGCTGATCGAGCGCGGCGTGCCGGGGAGCTTGCCGGCCTTGCGCGCGGGGACGAAGCCGGCGCCCATCTCGAAGGCCAGCGGCGCGCCCAGCACGAAGCCGCGCGCCTCGACGCCGACCACGAGGTCCACCTGCTCGGGCAGGATCGCGCTCCAGTGGCCGATCACGGCGTGGAAGGACTCGGGGTCGCGCAGCAGCGGGGTGATGTCGCGGAACAGCACACCGGGCTCGGGGAAGTCCTGATAGGTGTCGATGTGCGAGGCCATGAGCTCCCGCACCTGCTCGGGGTCGAGCCTGCCGGTGGGTCCGGTGCCGGCACCGGCGGCGGTCGTGGCGCCGACGGTCGTGGGGCCGGCGGGCGTCGAGCCTGCGGGGCTCGCGAGGGCGGGGGTCATCGGCGCCTCCTGGTCGTGGTGGTCGTGGCGCCCGCTGCGCTCTCGAGGGCCCCGTCGGAGTCGTCGTCCGCGCCGGCTCCCTCGGTCCCGGCGCTGCGGGCCTCGAGGACGCGCCTGCTGTGGGCTGCGATGTCCTTCTCGCGTCCGCGCAGGGTCACCACGAGGCCGGGAGCGAGGAACACCGAGGAGTAGGTGCCCACGAAGATGCCGATGAACAGGGCCAGGGAGATGTCCTTGAGCGTGCCGGCGCCGAGCACGAAGGCTCCGATCGCGAGGATGGAGCCCACGGGCAGCAGGGCGACGATCGAGGTGTTCAGCGAGCGCATGAGCGTCTGGTTCGCCGCGAGCTCGACGGCCTCCGAGTACGTCCTGCGGTTCTGATCGGTCAGGTGGGCGGTGTTCTCGCGCATCTTGTCGAACACGACGATCGTGTCGTACAGCGAGTAGCCGAGGATCGTGAGGAAGCCGATCACAGTGGCCGGGGTGATCTCGAAGCCGACGACGCCGTACACCGCGGCGGTGAAGAGCATGTCGTGCACGAGCGTGATCATCGCGGCGAGCGAGGTCTTCACGTTGCGGAAGTAGAGCGCCATCACGGCGGCGACCAGGAGGATGAACACGACCACGCCGCGGGCCATCTTCGTGGTGACGTCGCCGCCCCACACCGGGCCGATGTAGGAGGTCGAGACGTCGGAGACGCGCACGTCGTAGGTGTCCGCCAGATCCTGGGCGACCTGCTGGGTCTGCTGGGTGTCGAGCTGCGCGGTCTGCACGCGCAGCGTGCTCCCGCCGATCATCGTCACCTTCGGCTCGTTGTCGCTGACGACCTCGCGCACGACGTCGCGGGCCTGCGACTCCTGGGACGAGCTGACGCCCGAGACCTGGAACTCGGAGCCGCCGGTGAACTCGATGCCCAGGTTCACCCCGCGCACCAGCGCGATGCTGCCGAGGATGACGACGACGATGACGCTGATCAGGTACCAGGTGCGCCGGCGGCGCACGATCGGGACGGAGACCGCGCCGGTGTGCAGGTCGTTGCCGAGATTCGCCGTGCTGAGCCTCATCGTGCGTCACTCCCGTCCTCGTCGCCCTGCGATCCGCTGTCCTCGCCCCCGGGATCCGGGCCGGGGTCCGCGCTCGTCCCCTTCTGGTCCGTCTCCCCTGTCGACGCCCCCTCCCGGGCCTCCCGGGCCAGGCGAGCCTTGCGCTGCGCGAGGGTCTCGCGGACGGGTGCCTCGTCGTCCGCGCCGTCGACCGGGCCGCGCTCAGCGGCCGAGCGGACGCGCCCGCGGCCCGCGTAGGTGGGGACCTGGCGGCCGAGCTGGGCGGGATCGAGCCCGCTCATGGGATGGCCCTTGCCGAAGAAGCGGGAGCGCACGAGGGTCTGCAGCAGCGGGTGGGTGAAGAGGAACACCACCACGAGATCCATGATCGTGGTGAGCCCCAGCGTGAACGCGAAGCCGCGGACGCTGCCCGTGGACAGGACGTACAGCACGATCGAGGCGATGAGGTTCACCGTGTCCGAGGCGAGGATGGTGCGCTTGGCGCGGTTCCAGCCATGGTCCACGGCCGCGACGATGCCGCGGCCGTCGCGTATCTCGTCGCGCACGCGTTCGAAGTAGACGATGAACGAGTCGGCCGTGAAGGCGATCGCGACGATCAGGCCGGTCACGCCCGCGAGCGAGAGGCGGTAGCCGATCTCCGGGATGTGCGAGAGCACGGTGAGCGTGAGGTAGGTGAGCACGCCGGTGACCACGAGGCTCGAGGTCGTCACGATCGAGAGCACCCGGTACTGCAGGGCCGCGTAGGCGACCACGAGGATCAGCCCGATGATGCCCGCGATGAGGCCCTTCTCGAGCTGGTCGCCGCCGAGCGTCGCGGAGATCTGCTGCTCGGACTGGATGTCGAACTGCAGCGGGAGCGCGCCGAACTTCAGCTGGTCGGCGAGCTGCTTCGCGGTGTCCTGATCGAAGTTGCCGCTGATCGACGCGCCGTTGGAGGAGGGCGTCTGCACGTAGGGCGCGGAGACGACCTGGCCGTCCAGGACGATCGCGAAGGAGTCGGTCGCGCCCTTCTTGTTGTAGAGCGCGTTGGTCATGGTGCCGAAGGTCTTGCTGCCCTCGGAGGTGAACTGCATGTTCACCAGGTAGGAGCCGGTCGCCTGGCCCGAGGAGTTCGTGTCGCTGCCCACGCTCGCGTTGGTCACCACGGTGCCGGGCAGGACCTCCGGGCCCAGCAGGTACTTGGCCGAGCCGTCGTCGCTGCAGGCCACGACGGGCTGGGAGTTCGGCGCCGAGGAGGCGATCTCCTGCTGCGCCTTGGGATCGGTGCAGTCCACGGCCGCGGCCTGCGATTGCAGCGCCGTGGTCGCCCAGTCGGAGGACCAGGCGGCGGGCACGTCGGAGGACGAGCCGTCGCCGCCCCCGTCGGATGCGCCGTCGGACGCATCGGAGGCGCCGGTCGCCTGCGCGGTCGAGTTCGGCGCATACGGGTCGTCCAAGGTGATCGCGCCGGAGAACACCTCGTCGGAGGGGCCCGATCCCCCGTCGTCACTGGCCTTGGCGCTGCCGGTCCCCGAGGGGTCGAGGGTGGCGAGCACGGGCCGGAACGACAGCGCCGCCGTCGCCCCGAGCGCCTCGCGGGTCTCCGAGTCGAGATTCCCCGGGACGTCCACGACGATGTTGGTGCCACCCTGGACGCTGATCTCCGTCTCGGCGACACCCATCGCGTTCACGCGCTGGGAGATGATCTCGCGGGCCTGATCCATCGAGTCCGCGTCGATGGCGGAGCCGTCGGTCGTGCTCGCCTGGAGGATGATCTGCGTGCCTCCCTCGAGATCGAGGGCGAGCTTCGGGGAGGCCTGCCAGCCGCCCTTCCAGACCCCGGCACCGACGATGCCGATCAGGACCACGATCAGGAGGACGAGCCCTCCCAGGGACGTGCGACGTGCGCTCATGCGATATGCGATTCCTCAGCGGGGCGACGTGTCAGGGGTGCTTCAGCGTGCGGTGCCGGGCTCGTCGCCCCGGGCGGTGACGCCGGGGATCTCGCCCTCGCGGGAGGCGTCGGCCGACGCCGGCGACTCGTCGCCGAAGTCCGGGAGGGACTCCGCGCGGTCCTCGGTGCCGCTCGCGCTCGCGTCGAGCGCGGTGGCGTCCTGCGCGGTGCGCGACGTCTCGGAGCCCTCCGACCTCTCGACCGTCTCGCCCTCGAGCGGGGCGGCGTCGGCGTGCGCGGCGCTCGGGTCCGCAGGGCCGGCGATCGCCTGACGGGCCCACTTGGTGTGCGCGCCGGACTCGGTCTCGAGGATGACGACGTCGTCGTACTCCTCGACGATGAGGCCGAAGAAGCCGGAGTGGGTGCGGACCTCGTCCCCGACGCCGAGCGCCTTGACCTTCTCCTGCTGGGCGGCCTGGGCCTTGCGCTGACGGCTGGACATCCAGACCATCAGCAGGATCATCGCACCGAACATCACGATGAGGGGGATCATGGACTGCATGGGGGTCCTTTCGAGCGCCGCCTGGCACCGAGGGGCGCGGGGCGCGAGCTGATCGACGGGTGCGGCGCGGCCGCACGGGCGGGCGCTGAGCGGCTCGGCCGCACGCGCACCCGCACCACTCTACCTGCCGACCCCGAACGTCCCCTCGGAACATCCTCGCGGCGGCGCGAGCACCTCTGCCGGCGACCGCCCGACGCCTCAGAACCGACCGAGCGGCGGGGTCGTGCCCGATGCGGGCTCGGGGGCGGCGAGCCCCAGGTGCGACCAGGCGAGCGGCGTCGCGATGCGGCCGCGCGGGGTGCGGGTGAGGAAGCCCTCGCGCACCAGGTAGGGCTCGACGACCGTCTCGACGGTCTCCGTCTCCTCGCCCACGGACACGGCGAGGGTCGACAGCCCCACCGGTCCCCCGGCGAAGCGCGTGCACAGCGCCGAGATCACGGCGCGGTCGAGGCGGTCCAGGCCCCGCTCGTCGACCTCGTAGACGTCCAGGGCACGACGAGCGGCGTCGAGGTCGAGCCGACCGTCGCCGCGCACCTGCGCCCAGTCGCGCACGCGTCGCAGCAGACGGTTGGCGATGCGGGGCGTGCCGCGGGAGCGGGAGGAGATCTCGCCGGCGGCCGCGTCCTCGATCTCGACCGCGAGCTGCCCGGCCGATCGCGTGACCACGCGATGCAGCTCCTCGGCCCGGTAGTAGTCGAGATGGCCGGTGAACCCGAAGCGGTCGCGCAGCGGCGCGGGGAGCAGCCCCGCCCGCGTGGTCGCGCCGACGACGGTGAAGGGCGGCAGCTCGAGCGGGATCGAGGTCGCGCCGACTCCCTTGCCGACCACCACGTCGACCCGGAAGTCCTCCATGGCGATGTAGAGCATCTCCTCGGCGGGACGCGCGAGCCGGTGGATCTCATCGATGAACAGCACCTCCCCCTCCTCGAGGGCGGAGAGGATCGCGGCGAGGTCCCCCGCGTGCTGCACGGCGGGCCCGGAGGTGATGCGCAGCGGCACGGACAGCTCGGTGGCGATGATCATCGCCAGGGTGGTCTTGCCGAGTCCCGGCGGACCCGAGAGGAGCATGTGCTCGGGCGGGCGCCCGCGGCCCTTGGCGGCGTCGAGCACCAGGGAGAGCTGCTCGCGCACGACCTCCTGTCCGACGAAGTCCGCGAGGCTCTTCGGACGCAGAGCCGCCTCGGCGGCCCGTTCGAGCGCCCCGGACTCCGCGCTCGTGAGGGCGCGCCCGCCGTCGTCGGCCTCGTCGAAGTCCTCCGTCGACGCGCTCACCGGCTGCCTCCGAGGCGGCGCAGGGCGGCGCGCAGCAGACCGGCGGCGTCCTGCGGGGCATCGGGCTCCTCGTGGACGCCGGAGACGGCGTCGGCCGCGGCCTTGTCGGGCCAGCCGAGGCCGATGAGGGCCGTGACCACCTGGTCGTCCAGCGGGTGCGCGCCGGCGACGGGGGCGCCGGCGTCGTCGACCTGCTGCTCCCCCTGCTGATCGGCGGGCGGTGCGAGCTTGCCGCCGAGCTCGAGGATCATGCGGCTGGCGACCTTGGGGCCGATCCCGGGCGTGCGGGTGATGGCCTTGACGTCCTGCGCGGCGACCGCGCGGCGCAGATCCTCCGGGGACAGGACCGCGAGCACGGCGAGGGCGAGGCGCGGGCCGATGCCGCTCACCGACTGCACGATCCGGAAGGTCTCCGTGTCCTCCGCGGAGGGGAACCCGAACAGCGTCAGCGAGTCCTCGCGCACGACGAGCTCGGTGTGCAGGGTCAGCGGTGCGCCGTGCCGGGTCTGGGCGAGGGCGGCGGGCGTGGTGCACACGAGGTAGCCCACGCCGTGGACGTCGAGGACCAGGGAGTCGAGGCCGATCGAGGCCACCGTCCCGGTGAGAGAAGCGATCACGGCACCACCCTAGAACACGTGTTCGATCAGAAGCGGGAGGTCGAGGACTCCCGGGCGCGCCGCGCGCTGCGCTCCGCCTCGGCCCAGACGGACTGCGCGCTCGTGCGCGCGCGGCCGCTGGAGTCGAGCCTCACCGGCCCGGGCCCGCGCCAGAGCTGGGTGAGGGCGATCGCGACGGCGTCGGCGGCGTCGGCCGGCTTCGGAGGCGCCTCGAGGTGCAGCAGCTTGACCAGCATGGTCTGGATCTGCTTCTTGTCGGCGCGCCCGCTTCCCGTGACGGCGGCCTTGACCTCGGAGGGCGTGTGCATGGCGATCCGGATGCCGCGCTGCGCGGCGAGCAGGATCGCGACGCCGGAGACCTGGGCGGTGCCCATCACGGTCGAGGTGTTGTTCTGGCTGAAGACCCGCTCGATGGCGACGACGTCCGGAGCGTGCTCCTCGATCTTCTCCTCGAGGCCCCGGGAGATCACCAGCAGGCGCTGGTCGATCCCCTCCTCGGGGCTCGAGCGCACGACGCCCACGTCGACGAGGGTCGCCGAGCGGCCGCGCCCGGCGTCGAGGACGCCGTAGCCGCAGCGCGTGAGCCCGGGGTCCACGCCGAGCACCCGGAGCGTCATCGCTGCGACGCTCCGGGTGCGGACGGGGACTCCCGGCGCGGGGGCAGCAGGATCAGTCCTCGTCCTCGAGCTGCGCGGCGACGTCCTCGGGGATGTCGAGGTTCGAGTAGACGTTCTGCACGTCGTCGCTGTCCTCGAGCGCGTCGATCAGGCGGAGCACCTTCTGGGCGCCGTCGAGATCGACCTCGGTGCGGATGTTCGGCACGAACTGCGCCTCGGCGCTGTCGTAGTCGACGCCCGCCTCCTGGAGAGCGGTGCGCACGGCGACCACGTCGCCGGCCTCGGAGATGATCTCGAAGGTGTCGCCCTCGTCGTTGATCTCCTCCGCCCCGGCGTCGAGCACGACCTCGAGCAGGTCGTCCTCGGTGTTCCCCTCCTTGGGGACGGCGACGACGCCCTTGCGGTTGAACATGTAGGCGACCGAGCCGGAGTCGGCCATGTTGCCGCCGCTGCGGGTGAAGGCCAGGCGCACCTCGGAGACCGCACGGTTCTTGTTGTCCGTGAGGCACTCGACGAGCAGGGCGACGCCGCCGGGGGCGTACCCCTCGTACATGAGCGTCTGGTAGTCGACGCCGCCGCCGTCCAGACCGCCTCCGCGCTTGACGGCGCGGTCGATGTTGTCGTTGGGGACCGAGGTCTTCTTGGCCTTCTGGATCGCGTCGTACAGGGTCGGGTTCCCCGCGGGGTCCGGCCCGCCCGTACGCGCCGCCACCTCGATGTTCTTGATGAGCTTGGCGAACAGCTTGCCGCGCTTGGCGTCGATCGCGGCCTTCTTGTGCTTGGTCGTCGCCCACTTGGAGTGACCCGACATGTGTCTCCTCGGCTGGTCGATCCTTCGGTCTGGACCCCGACAGTCTACGGCCGGCGCGGCCCTCAGCCGTCCGCGGCGGACGCGGAGGGGACGACAGGCCGGCTGAGCGCCCCGATCAGCCGACGGTCCGCGGTGATGCGCTCGAGCAGCTCCCGCTCGCGCTCACGGGTCTTGGCCGTCGGCTTCCCGTGGAGCACGCCGTGCCGGGTGATGGCGAGGTCCACCGCGGCGAGGATGAGGTCGTGCATCGCCATCCGCGGCACGGCCCCGTGGGCGGACGCCCACTTCTCGGCGCGGCGGCGGGCGCGGATCGAGACCAGCATGTCCACCTCGCGGGGCGCGAACCATCCCGCGCGCCCGTAGGCGGAGAGCTGGGTGCGCACGATCCGCTTCTCGCGCAGCCGCAGGAAGGTCATGATGCCCGCGAGCAGGAGGAACAGCGGGAGCTGGATCGTGAGGTAGTAGCGCAGGAAGCCCGCCATCGGCGCCGCCTGGTCGACCTGGATGAAGAAGGTGGAGCCGTTCCACAGGGCGTGCAGGCACATGCCCAGCGAGAGCCCGCCCACTCCCAGTCCGAAGTAGAGCATCAGGGAGCGGCGCTCGGCGGCGATCCCCAGCCCCAGCCCGCACAGCGAGGTGAAGCTCGCATGGGCGAACGGGGAGAGCAGGCCTCGCAGCAGGAAGGTCTGCCAGAACGCGTCGACGGTGCCGGAGGCCTGCGCCTGCTGGAAGGCGCGCCCGAAGTAGAGCACGTTCTCGGTGAAGGCGAAGCCGCCGGCGATGAGCATGGCGTAGACGACGCCGTCGATCGGCCCGCCGATGAAGCGCCGGCCCCAGATCAGCAGGGCGATGAGCCCGGAGGACTTCATCGATTCCTCGACGAGAGGCGCCTGGACCACGGCGGCGAGGAAGTTCGCGGTGTTCTCGCCCGCGTCCTGCGGGGTGATCCACCAGGTCACGGCGCCGCCGATGACGAAGGTCAGCGCGACCGAGCCGGCCGCGCCCCACACGAAGGAGTAGACGAGGGTGATCCGTGGCTGCGGCGTGTACCGGTCCAGCCACCACACGGCGGCGATCACGAGGCTCACGGGCACGAGCGCGGCGGTGAACGCGACCAGGGCCGTGCCCGTGCCGAGCGGCCGGATCGTGAAGAACCACACCCCGGCGGCGACCAGGATCAGGGCCGCGATCGCGCCGCCCCAGACGAGCAACTGCACCCAGGGGCGCCGCCTGCGGGTGCGCCGGGCCGAGCCCGGGCGCAGGTGCCCGGGCGCCTGCGGGTCCGTGCGGTCGACGTCGTACCCGTAGTCGGCGGTGGTCCCCGGGGCGCTCATGCGCGCTCGCCCTCCCCCGCCCCGCCGGGCCAGGCCGCGGCGTACTGGGCACGGGTGTCGGCGAGCAGGATCGGCAGCGCCTTGGTGCGTCCGACGATCGGCAGGAAGTTCGCGTCCCCGATCCAGCGCGGGACGACGTGCTGGTGCAGGTGGGCGGCGATGCCGGCCCCTCCCGCCTCGCCCTGGTTCATGCCCAGGTTGAAGCCGTCGGGACGGGAGACCTCGCGCACCACCCTCATCGCGGTTCGGGTGAGGTCCGCGACCTCGACGACCTCGTCCTCGGTGAGGTCCGTGTAGTCGGCGACGTGGCGGTACGGGCACACCATGAGGTGGCCGCTGTTGTAGGGGAAGAGGTTGAGGATCACGAAGGCGAGGGACCCGCGATGGACGATGAGCGCGTCCTCGTCGCTCTTCGCGGGGCCCGCGCAGAAGGGGCACTGCTCGCCGTCGTCGGGGTCCTCGGGCTTGCCCTCGCCCTGGATGTACACCATCCGATGGGGCGTCCACAGCCGGTCCATGCCGTCGTCCTCGCCCGCGAAGGCGCTCGGGGACTCGACGCGCACGGACTCATCGGTCCGCTGCTCGTCGGCGTGCTCGTCCTCGGCCCTCTGCTCCGCGGAGCCGTGCTGCTCGGGCGTGCCCATCGGACCTCCTCAGACCTGCGCGCGGGTGCGGATCGACTCGACGATGCGCTCGACGGCCTCGTCCACGGGGATGCCGTTGTCCTGGCTGCCGTCGCGGAAGCGGAAGGAGACCGCGCCGTTCTCCTGGTCCTCGCCGCCGGCGATGAGGAGGTAGGGCACCTTCTCCTTGGTGTGCGTGCGGATCTTCTTCTGCATCCGGTCGTCCGAGGCGTCGACCTCCACGCGCACTCCCCGCTCGCGCAGCCTCTGCGCGACCTGGTCGAGGTAGGGCGCGTACTCGGCGGCCACGGGGATGCCGACGACCTGCACGGGGGCGAGCCAGACCGGGAAGGCGCCCGCGTAGTGCTCGAGCAGCACGCCGAAGAAGCGCTCGATCGACCCGAAGAGCGCGCGGTGGATCATCACCGGGCGCTGGCGGGAGCCGTCGGACGCGGTGTACTCGAGCTCGAACAGCTCGGGCTCGAAGAAGTCGAGCTGGATGGTCGAGAGCTGCCAGGTGCGGCCGATGGCGTCCTTGGCCTGCACCGAGATCTTCGGGCCGTAGAAGGCGGCGCCGCCCGGGTCGGGCACCAGGTCGAGGCCCGACTCCCGGGCGACCTCCTCGAGGGTGCGGGTCGCCTCCTCCCAGGTCGCCTCGTCGCCCACGGACTTCTCGGGGTCGCGGGTGGACAGCTCGAGGTAGAAGTCGTCGAGCCCGTAGTCGCGCAGCAGGTCCAGCACGAAGGTCAGCAGGCTCGCGAGCTCGTCGCGCATCTGCTCGCGGGTGGTGTAGATGTGCGCGTCGTCCTGGGTGAACCCGCGGGCGCGGGTGAGGCCGTGGACCACGCCGGACTTCTCGTAGCGGTAGACGCTGCCGAACTCGAACAGCCGCAGGGGGAGCTCGCGGTAGGAGCGGCCCCGGGAGCGGTAGACGAGGTTGTGCATCGGGCAGTTCATGGGCTTGAGGTAGTAGTCCTGGCCCTGCTTGGTGACGTTGCCGTCCGCGTCCTGCTCCTCGTCGAGGTGCATGGGCGGGTACATGCCGTCGGCGTACCACTCGAGGTGGCGGGAGGTCTCGAAGAGGTTCTTCTTGGTGATGTGCGGGGTGGAGACGAAGGAGTACCCGGCCTCGATGTGGCGCCGGCGGGAGTAGTCCTCCATCTCCATCTTGATCATCGCGCCCTTGGGGTGGAACACGGGCAGCCCGGAGCCGATCTCGTCGGGGAACGAGAACAGGTCCAGCTCGGAGCCCAGGCGGCGGTGGTCGCGGCGCTCGGCCTCGGCGATCCGCTCCTGGTAGGCCTTGAGCTCGTCCTTGGTGGGCCAAGCGGTGCCGTAGACGCGCTGCAGCATCGGGTTCTTCTCGCTGCCTCGCCAGTACGCGGCGGCGGAGCGGGTCAGGGCGAAGCCGTTGCCGATGTGCTTGGTCGAGGGCAGGTGGGGGCCGCGGCAGAGGTCGGTCCAGACCACGTCCCCCTTCTTCGAGACGTTGTCGTACATGGTCAGTCCGCCGGCGCCGACCTCGACGCTCGCGCCCTCGGCGGCGTCGTCGGCCGAGGACTTCAGCCCGATCAGCTCGAGCTTGAAGGGCTCGCCGGACTCCTCGGCGCGGGCCTCGTCGTCGCTGACCTCGCGGCGCACGAACCGCTGGTTCTCCTTGACGATGCGCCCCATCTGCTTCTCGAGGTTCTTGAGGTCCTCGGGGGTGAAGGGGGTCTCGACGTCGAAGTCGTAGTAGAAGCCGTCGGTGATGGGCGGTCCGATGCCCAGCTTCGCCTCGGGGTTCACGCGCTGCACCGCCTGGGCGAGCACGTGCGCGGTGGAGTGGCGCAGGATCGAGAGGCCGTCCTCGCTGCCGAGCTCGACGCCCTCGATGTCCTGGCCGTCGGCCACGGCGGTCGCGAGGTCCCGCAGCTCGCCGTCGACCCGCAGGGCGACGATCGTGCCCTGGCCCTCGAACAGCTCGGTGCCCGTGGTCCCCTCCTCGATCTGCTGGGGGGATCCGTCGAGGGTGATGGCGATCTGGGCCACGGGGTGCTCCTTGCTGGTCGGGTCGAGCCGGCCGACGATGCCGGCTCCGCGGACGATCGTATCCGGCCGCCGCCTCCCCCGAGAACCGCATTCGACCGGCGCGAGACGCGCACGGCCCGGGACGGTCGCGACGCGCGACCGGCATGACCCGGGCCGGGCACGACGCGCGACCCGCAGGACTCGCGACCGGCCCGCGCGGGATCAGCCGGTGAACAGTCCGACGGCGGTGATGAGCGTCTTCACGACGCCGTAGGCCAGCGCCGCGACCACGATGAGCCCGAGAACGCTGGCCGCGGCGGTGTGCGCACCGCTCGCGGACGCCGCACCATCGCCGTGCCGGGCGTCCGACGCCTTCGCCGCGGCCTCGCGGTCGTGCTCGGCCTTCTTCGCGACGACCTCCGGGTCCTCGAAGTGGCGCGGGTCGAGCCTGCGGATCAGGAGGTTCGCGACGAAGCCGACGACGAGGATGCCGATCATGATGATCAGCGCCAGGCGATAGAGGCCGAAGCCCTCCTGGCCCGCGCTCTTCTGGTGCTCGACCACCGAGTTCACGATCAGCGGGCCCACGATGCCGGCGGCGGACCATGCCGTGAGCAGGCGGCCGTGGATCGCGCCCACCTGGTACACGCCGAACAGGTCCTTGAGGTACGCGGGCGCCGTGGCGAAGCCGCCCCCGTAGAAGGAGATGATCACGAGCGCCGAGAGCACGAAGATCGCGAGCGCCTGGGAGCCGACGGTCACCAGCAGCAGGTACAGGAGGATCCCGCCGCCGAGGAACACCAGGTACGTGTTCTTGCGGCCCAGGTAGTCCGAGGCCGTGGACCATACGAAGCGGCCGCCCATGTTGAAGATCGAGAGCAGCCCCACGAAGCCGCCGGCGGCGACCGCGGTGATCCCGGCGAAGGATCCCTGGATCATCGGCGAGGCGGATTCGAGGATGCCGATGCCGGCGGTGACGTTGGTGAACAGCGCGATCCAGAGCAGCCAGAACTGCGGCGTGCGCATGGCTCCCCGGACGGAGACGTTCCCCGCGGACTGCATGGGCTTGGCCGTGGCCTGCGAGGCGTCGAATCCGGTCGGCGACCAGTCGGGATGCGGGAGGCGGATGACGTACGCGCCGAGGGCGATGACGATCAGGTAGATCACCGCGAGGGTGAGGAAGGTGCCGGTGATCCCGTCACCGAGATGATCGCCGCCGCCGCCGTACACCGCCATCAGCGCGTTGGAGGCGGGGCTCGCGATGAGCGCGCCGCCTCCGAAGCCCATGATCGCGAGGCCCGTGGAGAGGCCCGGACGATCCGGGAACCACTTCATGAGCGTGGACACCGGGGAGATGTAGCCGATCCCGAGTCCGATGCCTCCGATGACCCCGTAGCCGACGTACACGAGCCAGAGCTGGCTGGTCGCGACGCCCAGGGTCGCCACCAGGAATCCCGCCACCCAGAAGGCGCCGGAGACCACCATCGACTTCCGCGGGCCGACCTTCTCGACCCAGGCGCCCGCGATCGCAGAGGAGATGCCGAGCATCGCGATCGCGAGGGAGAAGATCCACCCGGTCGCGACCTCGCCGCTGCCCTCGTCGAAGCCGAAGTGGTCGATCAGCGGGGCCTTGAACACGGAGAACGCGTAGACCTGGCCGATGCTCAGGTGGATGGCGAGGGCCGCGGGCGGGATCAGCCAGCGGTTGAACTTCACGGGCGCGACGATCGCGTCGCGTTCGAGCACGGACATGGCGGGCTCCTCAGCATCGAGCTCGGGGGAAAGGGGCGGGGCGATACCGGTCTCCTGCACAGCATCGTGAGGACCGGACGTGCAGACGCTACACGGTCCGCGCCGGCGCACGGACCATTCGGGCACGCGCCGCGGCGACACCGCTTCGGGGCCGGCCGGAGACGGTCGGGAACGCTCGGGAACAGCCGGGACATGACGAAGGCCCTGACCGGATGCGCCGGTCAGGGCCTTCAGGTGTGGGCGATACTGGGATCGAACCAGTGACCTCTTTCGTGTCAGGAAAGCGCGCTACCACTGCGCCAATCGCCCTGATCGTCCTCCGCCCGGAGGCGGAAGCGGAGGTGGGTACGGGATTCGAACCCGTGTACACGGCTTTGCAGGCCGTTGCCTCGCCTCTCGGCCAACCCACCGGACGAGCGGCCGACGCGAGGACGGCCCCTCATGAGGAACGGCGCTCCCGACAGTGTCGGGCGCGCCGTCTCCCGGAGCGGACGACGGGACTCGAACCCGCGACCCTCACCTTGGCAAGGTGATGCTCTACCAACTGAGCCACGTCCGCATGACGAGGATCCGAGGATCCTGTCGTGGGCGATACTGGGATCGAACCAGTGACCTCTTCCGTGTGAAGGAAGCGCGCTACCACTACGCCAATCGCCCGTCGGGCCGCCCATGAGCGAGCCCTTCGGTGTCCTCCGCGGGAGCCGGGCTCCCGATCGGACCTGGACGAGATTACACCACCAGCGCCGCAGATCCGAACGTCAGAGACCACTTCGCGCTGTGGTGTGAGCCACCCCGGCCGAGGTCCCGCAGGGCTGGTGCCGCGCATCACGTGCATTTGCACGCGGCGCGCACACACCCGTAATGTGTCTCCTCGTCAGCAGGAACCACCTGCTCCGGGGCGACCCGGGAGCGATGGATCCGGCAGATGCGCGGACGTGGCTCAGTTGGTAGAGCATCACCTTGCCAAGGTGAGGGTCGCGGGTTCGAGTCCCGTCGTCCGCTCCGTCCCCTCGCAGCTCGGCTGCATGGGCGATTGGCGCAGTGGTAGCGCGCTTTCCTGACACGAAAGAGGTCACTGGTTCGATCCCAGTATCGCCCACGCTGAAGGCCCCGGTCATCGACCGGGGCCTTTTCCGTGTCCGCACCCGGCTCTGGCCAGGTCGCCGAGCACGTCCCACAATGGCCCCATGAGCGATGACGCGAAGAAGCGGATCCTGCTGACAGGGGCGACGGGCGGCGTGGGCACGGCACTGCTCGCCCGGCTCGACGACGAGTACGACATCGTCCCCCAGGGCCGGCACGCACGCACCGAAGAGCTGCGCGACCGGCTGCGCGTCGCCGACGTGACCGACTACGACCAGGTCCGCGCGCTGATGGAGGGGATCGACTCGGTCGTCCACCTCGCGGGCTCCGCCTCCCCCGAGTCCGACTGGGAGTCGGTGCTCGGTCCGAACATCGTGGGACAGCGCAACGTGCTGGAGGCGGCGCGGGACGCCGGCGTGCGCCGGGTCGTGCTCGCCTCGTCGAACCATGCGATGGGCGGCTACGACCGCCACGAGCAGTGGCCCGTGCACAGCGGCATGCCGCCCTGGCCGGACTCCCTCTACGGGGTCTCCAAGGTGTTCGGCGAGGCCCTGGGCCGCCACTACCACGACGCCTTCGGACTCCAGGTGATCGCCCTGCGCATCGGATGGATGAGCGAGGACCCGCTGTCCACGGACGTGGACCTGCTGCGCGCCATGTGGCTCTCCCCGGACGACGCGGCCCGGGCCGTGCGCAGCGCCCTCGAGGCCGATGTCCCCTTCGGCATCTACTACGCGATCTCCGCCAACCCCAATCGCCGCTGGGACATCACCGACACCATGCTCGAGCTGGGCTACCGCCCGCAGGACGACTGGACCGCCCTCCCCGGAGCGCACGAGGAGGTCGTCGAGGGCGGGGCCGACAGTCCGGGCGACTGGCCGGAAGGCTCCTGAGGGGGCCGACGGCCCGCGCCGCGCCCCGTCGGCCCCAGGTGCGCCCGGGTACTGTGCACACATGCAGATCTGGACGGGACAGCCGTACCCCCTCGGCGCGACCTTCGACGGCGGCGGCACGAACTTCGCCCTGTTCTCCGAGGCGGCCGAGCGGGTCGAGCTGTGCCTGTTCGACGAGGACGGCACCGAGACCCGCGTGCAGGTCACCGAGGTCGACGCGTTCGTGTGGCACGTCTACCTCCCGGCGGTCCAGCCCGGGCAGCGCTACGGCTACCGCGTCCACGGCCCCTACGACCCCGCCGCCGGCCAGCGCTGCGATCCGTCGAAGCTGCTGCTGGACCCGTACGCGAAGGCGATCAGCGGGATGGCCACGAACCATCCCTCGCTCTTCTCCTACGACTTCGAGGACCCCGAGCGGCGCAACGAGGAGGACTCGGCCCCGCACACGATGCTCGGCATCGTGGTCTCCCCCTACTTCGACTGGGGCAGCGACCACTCCCCCGGCCACGAGTACCACGACACCGTCATCTACGAGGCGCACGTCAAGGGCCTGACGATGCAGCACCCGGGGATCGACGAGTCGATCCGCGGCACCTACGTGGCGATGGGCCACCCCGAGATCATCCGCCATCTGCAGTCGCTCGGGGTGACCGCCGTGGAGCTGATGCCCGTGCACCAGTTCGTCCAGGACGGCCACCTCGTCGAGAAGGGGCTGCGCAACTACTGGGGCTACAACACGATCGGGTTCTTCGCCCCGCACAACGAGTACTCCTACGCGGGGGACGCCGGCCAGCAGGTCCAGGAGTTCAAGACCATGGTCAAGAACCTCCACGCCGCCGGCATCGAGGTGATCCTCGACGTCGTCTACAACCACACCGCCGAGGGCAACGACAAGGGCCCCACCCTCTCCTTCCGCGGCATCGACAACGCCTCGTACTACCGGCTCGTCGACGACGACAAGGCGCACTACTACGACACCACGGGCACGGGGAACTCCCTGCTCATGCGCACCCCGCACGTGCTGCAACTGATCATGGACTCGCTGCGCTACTGGGTCAGCGAGATGCACGTGGACGGCTTCCGCTTCGACCTCGCCTCGACGCTCGCCCGCGAGCTGCACGAGGTGGACCGGCTCTCCGCCTTCTTCGACATCATCCAGCAGGACCCGATCATCTCCCAGGTCAAGCTCATCGCCGAGCCCTGGGACCTCGGCGAGGGCGGCTACCAGGTGGGCGGCTTCCCGCCCCTGTGGTCGGAGTGGAACGGTCGCTACCGCGACACCGTGCGCGACGCGGGCCGCAGCGAGCCGGGCGTGCTCCCCGACTTCTCCTCCCGCCTCGCGGGCTCCTCCGACCTCTACCAGCACACGGGCCGCACCCCGATCGCCTCCGTCAACTTCGTCACCGCGCACGATGGCTTCACCGTGCGCGACCTCGTCTCCTACAACGAGCGGCACAACGAGGCCAACGGCGAGGGCGGCAACGACGGCGAGAGCCACAACCGCTCCTGGAACTCGGGGGCCGAGGGGCCGACGGAGGACCTCGCCATCACCTCGCTGCGTCTGCGCCGCGCGAAGAACTTCATGGCGACCCTCCTGGTCAGCCAGGGCGTGCCGATGATCCTCCACGGCGACGAGATGGGCCGCACCCAGCAGGGCAACAACAACACCTACTGCCAGGACGACGAGATCTCGTGGGTCGACTGGGACCTCGACGAGGACCAGCAGGACATGCTCGACTTCACCCGACACATGATCGCCCTGCGCCGGGCGCACCCGATCTTCCGGCGCCGGCGCTTCCTGGGCGGCCAGAACCCCTGCGAGGGCGACGAGTCCCTGCCGGACGTGGTCTGGCTCGCGACCGACGGCACCGAGATGACGCAGGAGCAGTGGGACGACCCGCAGAACAAGTGCGTGGACGTGTTCCTCAACGGCTCCGCGATCCCCGAGCCGGACGCCCGCGGCGAGCGCATCATCGACGACTCCGCGCTGCTCATGTTCAACTGGGCGGGCAACGACGTGGACTTCCGCGTCCCGCCCGAGGAGTTCGGCTCCGCCTGGTACGTCGCCTCGGGCACCGCCCACCAGCTCGATCTCGGCGAGAGGCTCGAGCCGGGGCAGACGATCACGCGGCCCGCCTACTCCGTGCTGATCCTGGGGCGCCACCCCGAGGATCCCGCCGCGGACGAGGCCGACGGCGCGCAGGCCGAGCAGGACGACTCCTCGCAGGCAGCCCTGCCGCCGCGCGAACGGGCGTACTCGAGCGCGTCCTCGCAGTCCCCCGGCCCGCTCGCCGCGCCGCGGATCACGAGCGCCTCGCACCCGCGGCGCTGACCCCTTCGGCCCACCACGGTCCCGCCCTGGTCCCGACCCGCGAAGGAGCACGCAGCACATGGTCACCCTCCCCGCCCCCTCCCGGATCGTCCCCACCAGCACGTACCGGCTCCAGCTGCACGCGGGCTTCACATGCGACGACGCCGCCGCGCTCGTCCCCTACCTCGCCGACCTCGGGGCGGGACACGTGTTCTGCTCCCCCGTGCTCCAGGCCGCACCCGGCTCCACCCACGGGTACGACGTCGTGGACCACACGCGGATCAGCGAGGAGATCGGCGGGATCGACGCCCTGCGGAGACTGGCCGACGCCGTCCACGCGCACGGCATGGGGCTGATCGTCGACGTCGTCCCCAACCACATGGCGATCCCCACGCCCGTCTGGCACAACCGCGCCCTGTGGTCGGTGCTGCGCGAGGGGCCGGCCTCGCCCTTCGCCGACTGGTTCGACGTGGACATCAGCGCCCAGAACTCGATCCTCATGCCCGTGCTGGGACGCCCCATCGGCCAGGTCCTCGCCGACGGCGAGATCGAGGTGTCCCGTGCCGACGTGCCCCAGCGCGACGGCGGCACGCGCGAGGAGAGCGTGGTGCGCTACTACGACCACGTGCTGCCGATCGCCCCGGGCACCGAGGACCTGGGCCTCGTCGACCTGCTCGAGCGCCAGTGGTACCGACTGGCCTACTGGAAGGTCGCCGACGACGAGCTGAACTACCGTCGCTTCTTCGACGTCGACACCCTCGCGGCCGTGCGCGTCGAGCTGCCCGAGGTGTTCACCGCCACCCATGCGCTGCTCCTGCAGCTGCAGTCCGAGGGCGTCGTCGACGGATACCGGATCGACCATCCCGACGGCCTCGCCGATCCGCGCGGATACCTGCGCGACCTGCACGAGGCCTCCGGCGGCGCCTGGACCGCGGTGGAGAAGATCCTCGAGGGCGACGAGCAGCTGCCCGGCGACTTCCCCTGCGACGGCACCACCGGGTACGACGCCCTGTGGCGCGTGGGCGGCCTCTTCCACGACCCGCGCGGGGCCCTGGGTCTCACGCACGTCTGGCAGCGCACCACGGGCGACCTGCGACCGTTCGAGGAGATCGCCGCCGAGTCCACCGCGCTCATCATCTCCACGAGCCTGTGGGCGGAGGTCGAGCGCCTCACGGACCTCGTCCGTCGCATCTGCGCCGAGGACATCCGACTGCGCGACACCACGCGCCGCCAGATCCAGAAGGTGCTGGTCGCGATGCTCGCCTCGATGGACCGCTATCGCGCCTACATCGTCCCCGGGGAGAGCGCGAGCGGCGCCGAGCGCGCGGTGCTCGAGGCGGCGGCCGCCCGTGCCCGCGGTCTCCTGGGCGAGGACCCGGACCTGGGCGCGGCTCTCGAGGTGGTGCTCGCGCTCGTGTGCGGGGACGAGGCGGGCAGCGCCGGCCGGACGGCGAGCGCCGACCGCGCCGAGCTGATCGTCCGCTTCGCCCAGACCTGCGGACCCGTGCACGCCAAGGGCCTGGAGGACACGGCGTTCTACCGCTATCCGCGGTTCCTGCCGGTCACCGAGGTGGGCGCGGATCCCGACCGCATCGGCGTCGAGCCCGACGACCTCCACGACCACTGCGCGACGATGGTGCACACGCGCCCGGACTCCATGACGACCCTCTCCACGCACGACACCAAGCGCAGCGAGGACGTGCGCGCCCGTCTCGCCGTGCTCACCGAGATCCCCCACGAATGGGGCCTCGCGGTGCTCGACCTCGAGCAGGCGGTGGCCGCGCACACCGGGGACCGGGTCGACGGCGCCCTGCGCCTGCTCCTGTGGCAGACGCTGCTGGGGACCTGGGACCTGCCGGGCGCGCACAGCGACCGCATCGACGAGGACCGTCTCATCGGCTACCTCGAGAAGGCCATGCGCGAGGCGAAGACCCGCACGACCTGGACGGACCAGGACATCGAGTACGAGGACCAGGTCCGGGAGCTGGGGCGCGCGGCCCTCGCCTCCCCCGAGGTCGCGTCGATCCTCGAGGACCTCACCCGCAGGACGCTCGGCGCGCAGCGCGCGGCGATCCTCGGCCAGAAGCTCGTCCAGCTCACGATGCCGGGCGTTCCCGACGTCTATCAGGGGTGCGAGTCCATCGACCTCTCGCTCGTCGATCCCGACAACCGCCGCGAGGTCGACCATGCCGGGCACGCGGCGCGGCTCGCCCGCATGCGCGAGGGCGCGCGGCCCGACGGCGTGGCCGACGAGAAGCTCTGGCTCACCCATCGCGCGCTGCGCCTGCGCCGCAAGCGTCCCGAGCTCTTCCGCGGGCGCTCCGCCGTCTACCGCCCGGTGCCGACCTCGACCGCGCATGCGGTGGCCTTCGGCCGCGCCCTCGAGGACGGGCCGCTCGAGGAGGTCACGGTCGTCACCCGCCTCGCGCACGGCCTCGCCCAGCGCGGCGGCTTCGGCGAGGCGGTGATCGTGCTGCCCGAGGGCCGCTGGCTTGATCTGCTGAGCGGCCGGGAGACCGACGGAGGACAGGTGCGCCTGACGGCGCTGCTCGAGGACTGGCCGGCGGCGCTGCTGGTGCGCGCCGACGAGACGGACGGGCATGGGTCCTTCGAGCACGAGACCGACGGCGGGACCGAAGGCGCGACAGCCGGCGGGACCGATGGCGAGGAGGCGGCATGAGCGAGCACGCGAGCGACACGACCGGGACCGGGACCGAGGCGGCGCGCACGGCGTCGTCATCCTCCCCGGCGAGACCTCCGTCGGGCCCGGCACCGCTGCCGGTGCGGGATGCGGACGGCGTCCTCGAGGTCTGGGCTCCGCGCGCACGGACGGTGCAGGTGCGTCTGACCGTCCCACCCCGCGGCGAGGAGACCGCGGCCCTTCCCGGCTCGGCGCGCACGCACTCGCACGCGCAGTGGCACACCCACGCGGAGGCGGACGCGGTCGTGCGCTCACTCGAGCCCGTCGGCGACGGCTGGCACCGACTGCGCGGCGACGGGACCGACGCCGAGGACCCGGTCGCCGTGCCGAGCACGGGTACCCGTTATGCGTTCCGCCTGGACGAGGACGGGGACTGGCTGCCGGACCCGCGCAGCCTCGCCCAGCCGGACGGGGTCCACGGCCCGAGCGAGGTCGTGCGCCCTCGGCTGTTCCCGCATGCGCCGTGGGAGGGTCGCTCCTTCCGCGGGGGCGTCGTCTACGAGCTGCACGTGGGCACCTTCGCGCCGTCCGCCGACGGCGGCACCGGCACCTTGGACACCGCGATCGAGCGCCTGGACCACCTGGTCGCGCTCGGCGTCGACGCGGTCGAGCTGATGCCGCTCGCGGCCTTCCCCGGCGAGCGCGGCTGGGGGTACGACGGGGTGGACCTCATGGCCGTGCACCCCGCCTACGGCGGTCCCGCCGCGCTCGCCCGCTTCGTCGAGGCGGCGCATGCGCGCGGCCTCGCGGTGGTCCTGGACGTGGTGCTGAACCACCTGGGGCCCGACGGCAACCACCTCGGCGCCTTCGGCCCCTACTTCACCGATCGCCACGAGACCCCGTGGGGCTGGGGCGTGAACCTCGACGACGCGGGCAGCGACCAGGTGCGCGCCTTCCTGCGCGGCGTCGCCCGGTTCTGGCTCGTGCACATGCAATTGGACGGCCTGCGGCTCGACGCGGTGCACGAGCTGCAGGACGACTCGCCCCGGCACTTCCTCGCCGAGCTCGCCGACGCGGTCGCCCACTGGGAGGCCGAGACCGGGAGGCCGCTGACCCTGATCGCGGAATCGGACCGCAACGACCCCGTGACCGTCACGCCCACCGCTCGCGGCGGGCTCGGCATGGACATGCAGTGGGCCGACGACGTCCATCACGCCGTCCACGCGTGGATCAGCGGCGAGCGCCAGGGCTATTACGTGGACTTCGGCAGCGCCGAGGTGCTCGCCCGGACCCTCACCCGCGTCTTCGAGCACGCCGGGACGCTCTCCACCTTCCGCGGACGGGTCTGGGGCGCGCCCGTCGATCCGTCGACCGACGCCTATGACGCGCACTCCTTCGTCGCCTTCCTCGAGGACCACGACCAGGTGGGCAATCGCGCCCGCGGGGACCGCGTCCACCAGCTGCTCTCCCCCGGCGAGCACGCCGCGGCGATCACGCTGATCCTGCTGGGCGCGCCCACGCCGATGCTCTTCCAGGGCGAGGAATGGGCGTGCACCGCCCCGTTCCGGTACTTCACCGATCATGCCGAGCCGCTGGGGTCGATGGTCACCGCCGGGCGGCGCGAGGAGTTCGCGCAGATGGGCTGGGACTCATCCGATGTGCCGGACCCGCAGGCCCGCTCCACCTTCACCGACTCCTCCCTGGACTGGGAGGAGAGGGACGAGGGCGCGCACGCCTCGATGCTCGCGTGGTACCGCACGCTCATCGGCCTGCGCCGCGCGCTCCCGGAGCTGACGGATCCGGACCTCGGGCACGTCGGGGTCGACGTGCTGGACGAGGAGTCGCTCGTGCTGCGCCGCGGGGACGTGCACGTGCTCGTCAGCCGCGCGGAGGGCGGGGCCGGGATGCCCGCCTCGGGCACCGCTGCCGACCGGGAGGTCCTCGCCTCCTTCGGCGCGCTGCGCCGCGATGCCCAGGAGCTCGTCGTCGGGCTCGCAGGCCCCGGCGCGCTCGTCGTCCGCCGGAGCGACGCCGCGGCTCAGTCGGCCGAGGCGTCCTGAGCGGCGCCCTCGAGGTCCTTCGCGCCGTCGCGCGCGAGCGAGGTCAGGCGCGAGAGGGAGCGGTAGTACTTCTTGCGGTACCCGCTGCGCAGCAGCTCCTCGGTGAAGATGCCCGCCACGTCCTGGCCGCTCGCGAGCACCGGGATCTCCCGGTCGTAGAGCCGGTCCACGAGCACCACGAAGCGCAGGCCGTTGTTGTGGTCGGCGATCGTGGACACGTCGACGAGATGGGCGAACGAGACGTCGTCGAGCATCGCCCCGTAGCGGGAGGGATGCACGGTCTTGAGGTGCGCGAGGAGGGCGGGGAGGTCGTCGAGCGTCGCGCCGGGCGTGCCCTCGGCGTGCTCGCGCACGGTCTCCTCCGGCAGGGCGGGCGCCTCGGCGACGGCCTCGCGCCGCCGATAGTCCTCGCCGTCGATCCGCAGCACGTCGAAGCGCTCGGACATCGACTGGATCTCGCGCAGGAAGTCCTGGGCGGCGAAGCGCCCCTCGCCGAGCGCCTCCGGCAGCGTGTTCGAGGTCGCGACGATCGCGACGCCGCGATCGGACAGCTCACGGATCAGCCGCGTCATCAGCAGCGTGTCCCCGGGGTCGTCGAGCTCGAACTCGTCGATGCACACGAGCGAGGAGCCGCCCAGCAGCTCCACGGCGCGGGTGAAGCCGAGCGCCCCCACGAGGTTCGTGTACTCGACGAAGGTGCCGTAGACGGGGTTCCCGTCGGTGATGTGGAACAGCGAGGTCAGCAGGTGGGTCTTGCCCACGCCGAAGCCGCCGTCGAGGTAGAGCCCGCGCGCCGCCTGCGGGCGCTTGCGGAACATGCCCAGCAGGCCCTTCGACCCGCCGCTGCGGCCGATGCCGTGCGCGAACTCGGCGATCCGCTCCTTCGCCTCCTGCTGGGAGGGGTACTGCGGATCGGGCACGTAGTTGTCCAGCCGCGCCTTCGCGAAGCGCGGCGGCGGCACGAGGTCGGCGACCAGGCGCTCGAGGGAGGGGGCTGGGGTGCGCGCGGTGAGGGACTCGGTCACGGCCGCCCAGTCTAGGGGCGCGGGCGATCGCGGCAGATCTCCTGTGGGCAGCTCCACGATCGCGCGCCGGCCCCGGCGTGCTCGGGACCCGGCGTTCCCCGGCTCCGGCACGCTGCGGCTCCGGCGCGTTCCGACTCGCGGGAGCGTCCCGGGTGCGGGATGATCCGGGGAGCAGGGAGGGCCCGCACGACGAGAGGATCGACGCCATGCAGCTGCTGTGGGACGACGGGCGCGCGCTGGTCGCGCCGCGCGAGATCACCGAGGACGCCGCCGGGGCACGGGCTCTCGCCGAGGTCTACGCGCTCCCCGCGGACCGCACGTGGGTGCGGGCGATGATGAACACGACGATCGACGGCGCGATCACCGGGGCCGACGGCACCAGCGGTCCCCTGCGCAACCCCACCGACTCCTTCGCCTTCGGCGTGCTGCGGGCCCTCGCCGACGTGGTGCTCGTGGGCGCGGAGACCGTGCGCGTCGAGGACTACCGCCGTCCCCAGGGCCGCTCGGACCTGCTGGCACCGTCGCTGCGGCCGGCCGGCGGCGAGCGCCCGGCCCTGGCGATCATGTCGCAGTCCGGTCGGCTGCCCGCGAGCATCGACCCCGCGTGGCCGACGTACCTCGTGACCGACGCCGCGCACGGCGAGCATGCACTCGCCGTGAGCGGTCTCCCGGAGGACCGGCTGGTCCTCGCGGAGGACCCGGAGGGCATCCGGCGCGCTCTCGCCGACCTCGGGTACCGCGGGATCCAGCTCGAGGGCGGCCCGAGCGCTCTCGCGCGCTTCGCCGGCTCCGGCGCGCTCGACGAGCTGTGCTTCTCGGTGACCCATCGGAGCGTCGGAGGGGACGCCTCCCGGGTGATGCGCGGCGTCGAAGCGGAGGGCGAGTGGGAGCTGGGCTCCCTCACGGTCGGCGCGCACGCGACGCTCTCCCGCTACGTGCACGGCAGGGCCTGAGCGAGAGGTTCGGCCCGAGCGCGAGGGCCGTCCCCGGCTCGGGAGCCGACTCCGCGCGCACGGATCACACCCGGGCGCCGATCGACCCCTCGAGTGGCGCGGCCGCGGGGTCGCGCACGGGCAGGTGCATGGCCTCGACGTCGACGTCCAGGTCCAGGAGGTCCACGAGGTGCTCCGCGAGAAGCCGCTCGTACTGCGCGGGATCGCGGTTCCACTCGCGGGTGTGGCTCGCGCCGGCGAAGGGCACGAACCGCACGAGGTCGGGGCGCAGCGCGGCCAGGCGCGCGCTCGGCGCGGGCGGCACCGTCGTGTCCTCGAGGGCGTGCACGAGCAGGGTGCGGTGGCGCAGGTGCTGCGCATAGTGCTCGGCGCGCATCTCGGCGAGCGCGAGCGGCTCGTGCAGGCGCACCAGCCGCGCCCCGAGCGGACTCGTCATCATCCACAGGGCCAGGCGCCGCATGGGCGCGGGGGCGCGCAGCGCGGTCGCGTGGTACGTGAGGATGTCCTGCCAGTCCACGGCCGGCGAGTCCAGGACGAGCCCGGCGATCGCCTCGGGGTGCGCGGTGCGCACGGAGGTGCGCAGGGTGATGCCGCCGCCCATCGACCAGCCCATCAGCACGATCCGGTGGGCGCCGTGGGCGAGGGCGTACTCGATGCCCGCCTCGGTGTCCTCCCATTCGTCCAGGCCCAGATGGTGCATCCGATCGGCCGATGCGGGAGATCCGAGGTCGTTGCGGTAGGTCAGGGCGAGGCAGGTCAGGCCCAGCTCGTGCAGCAGGGACATCGCGCGCAGGGTCTCCCCGCGCGTGGCGCCGTGGCCGTGCGTGAGCACGGCCCAGGTGTCCCCCGTCGGCCCCGCTGCGCCGGCACCGGCATCGGCACCGGCATCGGCACGGTCCTCCTCTGGCGCGCCGGAGCGCCCCGGCACCAACCATGCCGGCATGGGGCCGACGGGCGAGGAGACCTCGACCTCCCGGGTGGGCAGGCCCAGCGATGTCTCGGGCGTGCCGGGCCAGAAGAACCCGTCGAGGCCGACGGGTCCGATCCCGATCGGCTCGTCGGTGTCGCGGGCGAGGATCGGTCGGGACACGGTGGTGGGCGTCGGCTCGCCGTCGACCGGGCCGAGGCGCACGTGGACGGCCCCGCCGGAGCGGCGCAGGGCGATCACGCCTCCCCGGACGGACTCCGCCGTCCGGTCGAGGTGGACGCGGTCCGGATACGCGGCGCGCACCACCTGGTCGAGCTTCCCGCGCTGGGACATCTGCGGGGTGAGCGGGACCCGCGCGAGCAGCCTCGCTCCCGCCGCGAGCGCCCCTGCGCTGAGGGCGAACGTCCCGAGTGCGCCGACGCCGCCGATGGCGAGCGCGCGACCCCATCGTCCCAGCTCACGGGCGGCATCGTGCCCGTCGGGCGCCTCCTCGGGGCGGGTGTCGCGGGAGCCGAGGGAGGTGAGGCGCATCATGACGCGCAGTCTACGTCCGCCGTAGGATCGCAGGTGACGCTGCGGGTGCGAGGCGATCCCCGCCCCGCCCGTCGGCACCCGAACCCGGAGGTATGAGCCATGAGCACCAAGCCCATCGGAAGCGGCGACTACGCCATCCAGCTGGACGACGCCGCGTGGCGGGAGAGGCTCTCGCCGGAGGAGTACCAGGTGCTGCGCCAGGCGGGCACCGAGCGCCCGTTCAGCGGGGAGTACGAGGAGGTCCGTCCGGCGGGGACCTACGCGTGCCGGGCGTGCGGAGCGGTCCTGTTCCGCGCCGACGAGCAGTTCGACGCGCACTGCGGCTGGCCCGCCTTCTGGGCCCCGCAGGACAACGACGCCGTGGAGCTGCTCGAGGACGCCTCGCTGGGAATGGTCCGCACCGAGGTGCGCTGCGCGAACTGCGGCTCCCACCTGGGCCACGTCTTCGAGGGCGAGGGCTTCGCGACCCCCACCGATCAGCGCTACTGCATCAACTCCCTGAGCCTCGTCCACGAGGGCTGAGGCCTTCTCGGAGGAACCTGCGGAGGTCCTCGGCGGGTCGACGGCGCGCCTCGGTCGGCGGTGACGGGTCGCGGGCTAGGCTCGCGGCCGTGCCCGTCCACCAGTTCCCCGCCGCCGCCCGCGCCTTCAGCACGGCGATCGAGGAGATGACCCGTGCGCCCCTGCGCCCCGAGGTCCACTGGACCTCGATCCCCGCTCCCGGCAGGATGGCCCCGCACACGTGGGCGGCCAACGGCGAGGTGATCCTGCACGACGAGGAGGTCGCGAGCGGCCGCCTGGTCGTCCTGCACGATCCCGCGGGCGAGGAGGCGTGGAAGGGCGAGTACCGGATGGTGGTCCTCGTCCAGGCCCAGCTCGAGCCCGAGTTCGCGATCGAGGCGATGCTCGGCGACGTGGCCTGGTCGTGGGTCACCGAGTCCCTCGAGCTGTTCGACGCCGAGTCCCGCGAGCTCGGGTGCACCGCCACCCGCGTGGTGTCCCAGAGCTACGGCGCGCTCGCCGGGCGCCCCTCGACCGTCGACGTCGAGATGCGCGTGTCCTGGACGCCGACGAGCTCCGACCTGGCCCCGCACTTCGCCGCCTGGACGGCGATGCTCGCGGCGGCCGGCGGCCTTCCGCCCGCTCCCGCCCAGGTCGCGCCGCTCGTCCCCTCCCATCGGGCCCGCCCCCGGCACGGCTCGGCGAACGGGGAGGACTGACCCGATGAGGACCCGCAACCGCTCCGCAGCCCGCGCCCGACGCACCGAGGACGGCGCATCGGCGGAGAGCACGAGCACGACGCGCGCCGCACGGGCGTCGACCTCGGACACGACCGCCGCTGGCACGACCGGCAGCGACGAGCCCGGCGCCGATTCCCCTGCGATCGAGCCGACGCCTCTGGGCGCCCCGCGCGACGGCCTGGTGCCCGTGATCGATCGCATCCAGCCGCTGCTGGAGTGGTGCGAGCGCGCCGCGGGCACACCCGAGGAGCCGATCGCGGTCGACGCCGAGCGGGCCTCCTCCTACCGCTACAGCGCCAAGGCCTATCTCGTGCAGATCCGCACCGAGACCGCGGGCACGGCCCTCATCGATCCCACGGCCTTCACCCTTCCCACGAGCTTCGTGGAGCTCATGAACTCCCGCGAGTGGGTGCTGCACGCCGCCACCCAGGACCTCCCGAGCCTGGGCGAGCTGGGCCTGCACCCCGCGACGCTGTTCGACACCGAGCTCGCGGCGAGACTCCTGGGCATGCCCCGCGTGGGTCTCGGCGCGGTCGTCGAGGACACGGTGCACCTGCGCCTGGCCAAGGAGCACTCCGCCGCGGACTGGTCCAAGCGCCCGCTGCCCGAGCCGTGGCTCGTGTACGCGGCTCTGGACGTCGAGGTGCTCGTCGAGGTGCGCGACATCCTCGCCGCCCGCCTCGAGGAGACGGACAAGACCCGCTGGGCGCGCGAGGAGTTCGCGCACGAGGTCGCCCACCCGCTGCCCGCCGCGCGCGCGGAGCCGTGGCGGAAGCTGCACGGGCTGGGCGCCCTGCGCACCCCGCGCCAGCTCGCGGCCGCCCGTGCCATGTGGGAGCGGCGCGACCAGATCGCCCGCGAGCAGGACCTCTCCCCGCACCGCGTGATCAAGGACCGCGCGATCGTGGACGCCGCGAAGGTCTCGACCGCCTCGCACGCGGCCTTCCTCGCGGCTCTGCCCAAGCCCCTGCACGGCAAGGAGACCTGGTGGCAGGCGGCGCGCGCGGGCGTGAACCTCCCGGAGGCGCACCTGCCCTCGCGCTCGGAGCCCAGCTATCCGCCGCCCCACAAGCTCTGGTCCAAGAAGTGGCCCGAGGTGTGGGAGCGCTACCTGCCGATCCGCGAGGCCGTGGCCGAGCGCGCCGAGCAGCTGCACGTGCCCTCGGAGAATCTGCTGACCCCGGGCCTGCTGCGCCAGTGGGTCTGGGAGCACGAGGCGCCCGGCGCCGCGGAGGAGATCCGCGCCGAGCTCACCGGGCTCGGCGCCAGGGACTGGCAGGCGGAGATCGTCGCCCCGGTCCTCGCCGCCGCGCCCGTCGCGTCCGGGCCGTCGGACGCGCCCACCGCGCGGTCCGCCGAGTAGACCCCGGCATCCTCGGTCGATGCCCGTCGCGCGACCGCGACGGGCCGGCCTGTCTCAGGCCCCGAAGGCCGCGACCGCGAGCACCGCGGCCACGAGGGTCGCGTTCGTCAGGCGGTCGTCGCGGATCGCGTCGAGCACCTCGCCCAGGCGCACCCAGCGCTGCTCGATCTCCGATTCCTCGTCCTCGCGCACGAAGTCCGTGGCGGCCTCGCTGATGCCGGTCGCGAGGAAGATCCGGATCCGTTCGGCCGAGCTGCCGGCCGATGGATGGATGTCCAGCAGGTGCCGCAGGTGCTCGGCGCGGTGGCCCGTCTCCTCGGTGAGCTCGCGCCCCGCGGCCTGCATCGGGTCCTCGCCCTCGTGGTCGAGGAGGCCGGCGGGCAGCTCCCAGAAGGTGCGTCCCGCGGGATGGCGGTACTGGCGGATGAGCAGCACCCGAGCATCGCGGACGTCGCTCGCGTCCGCGTCGTCGAGAGCGAGCACGGCGGCGGCGCCCGTGTGGGCGATGTACTCGCGGGTGAAGCGGACGCCGGGCGCGAAATCGACCTCGTCCCGCACGACGTCCCAGATCGCGCCGCGGAAGGCTGTGCTCCGGGAGAGGACCGGGCGTGCGCCGTCCTCGTCCCGGAGCATGCCCGTCACTCCCCGGCCTCGTCGGTCCCGTCGGACTGCCCGGCGGGGTCCGCGCCGGATGCCGTCTCGCCGGACTCGTCGGCCCCGCGCTCGGCGGGGACCTCGAGGAGGCGGGTGGCCTTCTGCAGGTCGACGGCGGCGCCGATCAGGCCCGCGAACAGCGGATGGGACCTGGTGGGACGCGATTTCAGCTCGGGGTGCGCCTGGGTGCCGATGTAGTACGGATGCACGTCCGCGGGCAGCTCGACGAACTCGACGAGGGAGCGGTCCGCGGAGACGCCGGAGATCACCAGGCCCGCCGTCTCGAGGTCCTTGCGGTAGGCGTTGTTCACCTCGTAGCGGTGCCGGTGGCGCTCGGAGACCTTGGTGGTCCCGTAGGTGCGGGCGGCGAGGCTGCCGGGGGTGAGCTCGTGGTCGTAGGCGCCCAGGCGCATGGTGCCGCCCAGGTCGCCCTCGCCGGAGACGATGTCTGCCTGCTCGGCCATGGTCGCGATCACGGGGTGCGCCGTGTCGGCCTCGAACTCGGTGGACTGCGCATCGGCCCAGCCCAGCTCGGTGCGGGCGTACTCGATGACCATGCACTGCATGCCCAGGCACAGGCCGAGGGCGGGGATGCCCTTCTCGCGGGCGAAGCGGAGGGCGCCGACCTTCCCGTCGACGCCGCGGATGCCGAAGCCGCCGGGCACCACGATCGCGTCGACGTCCTTGAGGGCCGCCTGGGCGCCCTCGGCGGTGGAGCAGGCGTCGGACTCGACCCAGGAGATCTTCACGCGGGCGTCGTGGTGGAAGCCTCCGGCGCGCAGCGCCTCGGTGACCGAGAGGTAGGCGTCCGGGAGGTCGATGTACTTGCCGACGAGGCCCACGGTGACCTCGTACTCGGGGTGGTGCACCCGCTCGAGCAGGCCGTCCCACAGCGACCAGTCGACGTCGTGGCTGAGGAGGTCGAGGCGACGGATCGCGTAGGCGTCCAGGCCCTCGTCGTGCAGCACGTGCGGGATGTCGTAGATCGAGGGCGCGTCCGGGCAGGTGACGACGGCGTCGAGGTCGACGTCGCACATGGAGGCGATCTTCGCCTTCACCGAAGCGGGCAGGGCGCGGTCGGCGCGCAGCACGATGGCATCGGGCTGGATGCCGATCGAGCGCAGGGCCGCGATCGAGTGCTGCGTGGGCTTGGTCTTGAGCTCCTGACTGGGGCCGATGAAGGGCACCAGGGAGACGTGCACGAAGAAGACGTTGTCGCGGCCCACGTCCTGGCGGACCTGCCGGGCGGCCTCGAGGAACGGCTGGGACTCGATGTCGCCGACCGTGCCGCCGATCTCGGTGATGACGACGTCGACCTCGTCGCTCGCCTGAGCGCGCATCGACTCCTTGATGGCGTTCGTGATGTGCGGGATGACCTGGACGGTGTCGCCGAGGTACTCGCCGCGGCGCTCCTTGGCGATGACGCCGGAGTAGACCTGGCCGGTGGTCACGTTGGAGTCGGCCGAGAGGTTCTCGTCGAGGAACCGCTCGTAGTGGCCGATGTCGAGGTCCGTCTCCGCGCCGTCCTCGGTCACGAAGACCTCGCCGTGCTGGAACGGGTTCATGGTGCCCGGGTCCACGTTGAGGTACGGGTCCAGCTTCTGCATGGTCACCCGCAGGCCGCGGTTCTTCAGGAGCATCCCGAGCGAGGAGGCGGTCAGCCCCTTGCCGAGGCTCGAGACGACGCCGCCGGTGACGAAGATGTGCTTCGTGGTGCCGGGATTCCGGAAGGGCTTCGCTGCCGGGCCGGAGCCGGGGCGGGCGGTCGATGCGGACGGGGTTCGCGGGGGGTTCACGCTGCTGTCTGCCACGGAGTCTCAACCTAGCATCGAAAGACCCCTCGGCGCTCCCGACACCCGCGGATGTGCGAGGTGTTCCATGCGGATGAGGTGCCGTCGTCCACGGACGGTGGCGTCAGGGCAGGGTGAGCCGCAGGGCCCGGGTGAGCTGTGCGAGCAGGTCGTCGGGTCCGCTCAGCTCGCGGGAGCGCTCGAGGGAGGCGAGCTCCGCGGTCTCCCGCGCCTCCGTCCCGCGCAGGGACGTGATCGCCCGGGCGAGCGCGGCCGGATCCCCGACGGGGACCAGGCGCGCCGCCCCGCCCGTGACCAGGCGGGTGCCGCCGGCGTCGGTCGCGACGATCGCGCGGCCGGCGCGCAGGGCCTCCTGCAGGAACACCGGCTGCCCCTCCCAGAGCGCCGAGGAGACCACGAGGTCGCAGTCGGCGAGCAGGTCGGGCACGTCCTCGCGACGGCCGAGCAGCTCGACGGGCAGGCGCTCGGCGCGGATGCACGCGCGCAGATGCGGCTCCAGGGGACCGTCCCCCGCGATCCGCACGCGCAGTCCGGGATCCGCCGGGGCCGCCCCGGCGACGAGGAGGCCCAGGGCGTCCAGGAGCACGTCGAGCCCCTTCTGCGGAGCGAGTCGGGCGACGACGAGCACCTCGAGAAGGTCCGGCGCGTCCCGGGCGGGACGCGCGGGCGCCGCGGCGGTCGCTCCGCTCGCGGCGGTCGCGCCGCTCCCGGGTCCCGCGGGGATGATCGCGTGCTCGACCTCCGGGACGCCGTGCACGAGCGGGTCGAGGTCCGGGGACACGGTGAGGACCGCGTCGGCGCGCGAGCGGATGACCCGCAGCAGCAGGCGCCCCATGGCGCGCACCGGGCGCGGGCCGACGACGCGGTTGTGCAGCGTCACCACCAGACGGGGCCCGCGGCCGCGCGGTCCGCGGGCGAGCGCGGCGAGCGCCCCGGCGCGCAGCCCGTGCGCATGGACCGCGTCGACCGCTGTGCGGGCTCCGGACCCGCGCATGCGCTCGCGAAGGGTGCGCACGGTGCGGGCGTCCGCCGGCGCGGGGCGCGAGGAGATCCGAACGCCTGCCTCGGGCAGCTCGACGCCTGCCTCCGAGAGCACGGCGCGCTCCATCCGCACGTGGGCCGCCAGTCCCCCGCTCGCGGCGGGTTCGACGATCAGCACGCGGGGCGCGGGGCCGACGGTCGGCTGCTCGCCCTCCCGCACGAAGCTCACGCCTGCTCCGTGCGCCCGCGGCGCAGGCGCGCGAGCAGCGAGGCCGCGGTGCGGCGGTCGGCGAGGGTCATGGCGACGAGGGCGAGGACCATGCCGATGCCGCCGGTGAGGAGGCCGATCAGCACGCACAGCAGCTCGGAGGTGCCCTGCGTGACCATCGCCCGGCCCAGGAGCAGCCCCGGGACGGCTGCGGCCACGGAGACCACGGCCCCGATGGGCACGACGCGCACCAGGGGCGCTCCGCCCTCGACGCCCTCGAGGAGATCGGCGACCCGGGCGAGGCCGGTGATGCCCGAGACCCACATGCCGGCGCTCAGGGCGAAGGCGAAGGCGGTCGCGGCCACGGCCGCGCTGCCGGAGTTCGAGAGCACCGCCACGAGCACGATGAGGATCCCGCCCACGACCCAGCCGACGGAGCCCACGAGCAGCGCGTCCCGCGCCCGCATCGCCGCGGACAGCACCCGGGTGCACTGCATGGTGATCGCGTACGGCAGCAGGCCCACGGAGAGGGCGGCGACGACCGCGCCGACCCCCACGGCGCCCGCGCGGTCGATGTGGTGGAAGAAGGCCTCGAGGGCCGGGCCGGCGGCGAACAGCGTCGCCGCGCCCACGGTGCCGATCACCACGACCGAGCGCAGGGATGCGCGGGCGGTGACGGCGAAGCCCCGCAGGTCCCCGACGAGGCGCTGCTCGGACAGGTGCGGGAACACGCTCGTGATCAGCGGGACCACGAGCACGGCGTAGGGCAGCAGGTAGATGGCCTGCCCGTACTGGAACACGGGCAGGGTGCCGGTGCCGCCCGTGCGCATGGCCAGCAGCAGCACGAGGGCGAGGGCGAGCTGCTGCGCGCCGACGGCGCCGAGCCCGGCTCCCGCGAGCCGCAGCGCCCTGCTGCCCATGCCGGCGGGCATCCGCAGGGTGGGGCGCAGGCGCAGTCCGGCGCGAGCGGCCGGCACGAGCACCGACAGCGCCATCACCACGACCCCGGCGGTGGTGCCCCAGGCGAGCACGCCCCGCGCGAACGGGGAGATTGTCGAGGCCGTCGCCACGGCGGGCACCGCGGCCGCGTACACGCGGTAGGAGATGATCACGACGAGCGAGGACAGCAGCGGCACCAGGGCGGGCCACAGGAACCGCTTGCGGGCCTGGAGGTAGGCGCCGAGCACCACGGTCACCCCGTACATCGGCAGCTGGAGCGCGAAGATCCGCAGCATCGACGCGCCGAGCTCGACGACGGACTCGTCGGAGTCGCCGCTGGTGAGGACGAGCGAGGCGATCGGGCCGGCGAGCACGCCGACGAGGAGGGCGAGCGGGATCGTGAGCAGGAGCATCCAGCTCAGCATCGCGGAGATGATGCCGTCGGCCCGTCGCCTGCCCTCGCCGGTCTCGTCGTTCTCGACCAGGCCGGCCACCAGCGGGACCACGCTCGCGGCGAGCGCGCCGCCGGCGGCGACCTCGAACAGCAGGTTCGGGACGAGGTTCGCGCTCGAATAGGCGGTGCCGACGTCCCCGGCGCCCACGCTCGCGCCGAAGACGAGGTACCGCAGGAAGCCGACGATGCGCGCGACGAGGGTGACCACGAGGATCACCGTCGCCCCGCGCACGATGACGCGTGCGGTCGAGGACGGTGCGCTCATGACCCAGTGCTCCCTTCGTCGCCGGCTCCCGCGGGAGCGGCTGCGCGCCGGCCCCAGCGGTCGAGGCGGCGCAGCGCAGGCGTCGCGTCGATGACGGCGCTGAAGCTCACGCGCTCGCTCGCGAGGGTGAGGGCGCCGAGGCCGCCGAGCACGAGGAGACGGGGCCCCGCAGGGAGTCGGCGTGCGGCGGCCGCGCCCACGAGGGCGCCGAGGGCGTTCGCGCCGGTGTCGCCGAGCATGCCGCGCTCGGCGAGGTCTCCGGGCAGGGCGGCGAGCCCCGCGAGCGCGGCGATCACGGCGAGGGTCCTGCCCTCCTGCGCGCGAGGGCTGCGGGCGGGCGGGACGGCGAGCACGAGCGCGCAGGCCGTGGTGGCCTTGAGAGCTCGCCCGGGGCGCAGGTCCAGGAGGTTCGCGAGGTTGGCGGCGCCCGCGGCGACGCCCGTGTCGACCAGGGCAGCGGCCACGTCGCCCGCTCCCGGGGGCAGGGCATCCGCGCCGGTGGACGTGGCGGTGTGCGGGACGACGCCGCTCGACGTGCGGGCACGGGCCGCGGCGGCATCGAGCAGGCAGACCACGGGGATCCCCAGGGCCTTCGCGGCGCCGGTGGTCAGGCGTCCCCGGCGCAGGGCACCGAGGTGGCCGCGCAGCCCCTTGGTCGGGGTGATCCCGCGGGAGCGCAGCCAGGGCTCGAGGACGTCGTCGGCGAGGCCCAGTCCGCCGACGGCGGCGACGGCGAGCGCGTCGGCGCGCAGGCCGCGCGCGGCGAGGACGATCGCCGCTCCCCCGGCCACGGCGACGCCCTCGGCGAGGGTCACGCTCCGTCCCGCGTGGTTCGTGCGGCGCAGGGCTCCCGAGACGGCTCGGGTCGCACCCGTCGGGATCTCTCCGGGCTCGCCGGCGTCCGCGCGCGAGCCGGTCATCCCTCGCCTCCGTCGCTCGCGCCGGATCCCGAACCGGAGCCGGATCCTGACGAATCCCCGGACCCGCCGCCGGTCCCGCCGGGGACCTGCGGCACGCGGTCCTGGGCGTCGGCGGCGGTCCCGTAGCTCCCCTGCTCGCCGCGCGCCTGCTCGGCGAGGGCGAGCACGGCGATCGTCGGCCCGTCGGGCTCCTGCAGGCGGTCACCGCTGGAGAGGTCGCCGAAGCGCGAGTCCCCGCGCACCGTGCGCAGCAGGCCCGCGCTGTCGTCGTTCGAGGGGGTCGAGCCCGAGACCACCGTGGGGATCTTCGCGCTGACCATGCGCTCGAGCAGCCCGGTCTGGGCCTCGAGCAGCAACTGGGCGCGCTCGGCGGCGGCCGAGGCGTCGTCCCCGCCCACGGTGAGGTCCGAGGGCGCGGCGCTCGCGAAGATCATGGAGTCGACGGGGGCGTCGGTGCTGCCGTCGACGTCGACGAGGCGGGCGTCGGTCAGCACGGACCAGAGCTTCTGGCGCTGCTCGGCCCCGATCGAGGTGTCCACGAGCAGGTGGCCGATGATCGTGGAGAGCGCGCCGGAGCTGGAGTCGGTGTCGGACTCGGCCGCCGCCACGAGCGCACCGTCCGCGTCCCGCAGGGAATCGAGGGCCTTGGTGCGGGTGTCCTCCTGATCGGGGTCCCACAGCGAGCTGTCCAGGCGCACGCTCAGCGGGGTGCTCGCACCGGCCTCGTCCAGCAGGGAATCGAGGGTGCTGACCTGGTTGCGCACCGAGTCGTCGTCGGAGACCACGGCGGTGCTGCGTCCGCTCAGAGTGCCCGCGACGAGCTCGGGCGAGGTCTGCGAGATGAACGCGCTGAGCTCGTCGTTCTGCGAGGTCAGCGAATCGTTGGCGGTGCGCAGGTCGTCCTTCTCCGTGCGCAGCTGCTCGACCTGGCCGGTGAGCTGGGAGCCCAGGTTCTCGCGCAGCGGTCCGGCCCCGAGCACGATCCCCACCGCGAGGGCGAGGAACACGGAGATCAGGGAGACCAGGTGGTAGCGGAAGTCGATCACGGACCGAGGCTCCTAGGTTCCGGTGGCGGGTCGGGTGGCGAACAGGGAGGTGAACCATGAGATGGCGTCGTCCCATCGTGCACCGAGGATCTGGAAGAGCGCCTGTCCGCCGGGCGTGGCCCACATGGCCACGGAGAGGGCGAGCAGGCCGGCGACGGCCAGCAGCACGAGCTGGAGGGTGGAGATCCGCTGGCGGTAGAGCCGGGACACGCCCTTGGCGTCCACGAGCTTGGAGCCCACGCGCAGCCGGGTGAGGAAGGTCGAGCTCATGCCGGCGCGGCCCTTGTCCAGGAACTCCTCGAGGGTGCCGTGGGTGCCGACGGCCACGATCACGCTCGCGCCCTTCTCGTCGGCCAGGAGCATCGCGATGTCCTCGCTGGTGCCGGCGGCGGGGAACACGACCGCGTCCTCGGCGAGATCGAGCTCCGCCAGGCGCTCCATGCCCGGGGCGCGGCCGTCGCGATAGGCGTGGACGACGAGCTCGGCGCCCGATGCCAGCGCCCTGTCGGAGACGGAGTCCATGTCCCCGATGATCATGTCGGGCTTCCAGCCGGCCTCGAGGACCGCGTCGGCGCCGCCGTCGACGCCGATCACCACGGGGCGGTTCTCGCGCAGGAACGGACCGAGCGTCGCGAGGTCCTCCTTGTAGTGGTAGCCGCGCACGACGATCAGCACGGGGCGGCGGTCCATGACGGTGCGCACCTCGGGCGCGCCCACGCCGTCCAGCAGCAGGTCCTTCTCCAGGAGCATGTACTCCAGGGTGTTGCGGGCGAACAGCTCGAGCTGCTCGGAGAGGCCCTCGCGGGAGGCCTCGAGGGAGGCGGCGATCGTGGCGGGGTCCTGGCGGGTGCCGCGCGCGAGCGTGCTCCCGCCCTCGCGGACGACCCCGTCGGCGACGGTGAGGCGGGCGCCCTCGCGGACCTTCTCGAACAGCTCGGGACCGCAGTCGTCGACGAGCGCAATGCCGTGGTCGACGAGGATCTGCGGCCCGGCGTTCGGGTAGCGACCGGAGGTGGAGCGGGCGGCGTTGAGGACGGCCGCGGGCGCCTTCTCGACGAGCGCCTCGGCGGCGACGCGGTCGATGTCCTCATGGTCGATGACCGCGATGTCGCCGGGCTCGAGGCGCTTGGTGAGGTCCTTCGTGCGCCGGCCGATGCGCGCGGTCCCCAGGACGGTGCCGATGGTCGTGCTCATCGCCCCTCCCCCGGTGTCGACGCCGATGCCGACGGGTCCGCCGAGTCGTCGAGCAGCTCGCGGGCGTGGGCGAGGGCGAGCTCGCTGGTCTCGCCGGAGAGCATGCGGGCGAGCTCGTGGATGCGGCCCTCGCGGTCCAGTCTCTGCACGGTGGAGCTCGTTCCGCCGCCTTCGCTGTGCTTGACGATCTGCAGGTGCGTGGAGGCGTGGGAGGCGACCTGCGGGAGGTGCGTGACGACGATGACCTGCGCGTTCTCGGCGAGCCGCTGGAGGCGCTGGCCCACGGCGAGGGCGGCGCGGCCGCCGATCCCCGCGTCGATCTCGTCGAAGACGAACACGGGAGCGGCGGTGCGGTCCTCGCGGGAGGAGCCGAGCGCGACCTCGAGGGCGAGCATGACGCGCGAGAGCTCGCCGCCGCTCGCGGCGGTCGCGACGGGCAGGTGGTCGGCGCCGGGGTGGGGCGCGAGCAGGAACGCCACGCGGTCGCGGCCGTGCGGACGGGGTGCGTGCGGGGCGACCTCGACCTCGAGGCTCGCCTGGGGCATCTCGAGGTGGACGAGCTCGGACTCGACGGCGCGCGCGAGGCGCGAGGCGGCCTCGCGCCGGGCGTCCGAGAGCGCCTCCGCGGCCTCGTCGAGGGCGGTCTCGAGGCCCGTCATCTCCTCGCGGGCGGCGGACAGCTCGGTCTCGGCGCCGTCGAAGCGGTCGAGATCGGCGGCGGCGGTGCGCGAGCTCTCGAGCAGCTCCCCGATGGTCGCGGCACCGCCGAGGGAGGGCCCGAGGTCCCGCACCAGCGTGGTCACCTCGTGCAGGCGCTCGTTGGCCTGCTCGACGCTGCCGGGCGAGGCGTCGATGCCGTCCGCGTAGCGCGAGAGGTCGGCGGCCGCGTCGGAGAGCTCGAGGCGCAGGCTCTCGAGCCTGCCGAGGGTGCCCTCGAGCTCGGGATCGGTGCCGGAGGCGGTGCGCACCTGGTCGATCGCGAGGTCGAGGAGGGAGCCGACCGCGGGGCCGTCGTCCTGCCCGAGCAGCAGCGTGGACGCCTGCTCGGCGGCGGCCCGGAGATCCACGGCGTGGTTGAGCCTCTCGAGCTGGGCGCGCAGGCTCTCGTCCTCACCGTCCTGCGGGTCGACCTCCTCGATGCGCTCGAGGGCCGTGCGCAGCTGGTCCCCCCGACGATCGCGCTCGGCGACGAGGCTCTCGAGCTCCTCGACGCGCCCGCGCAGCTCCTGCTGGCGGTCCCAGAGCTCGCGGTGGCGCTGGAGCAGGGGGCCGACGGTCTCGCCGGCGAAGCGGTCGAGGGCCTCGCGCTGCTGGTCGGCCTCGCGCAGGCGGGCCTGGTCGGCCTGGCCGTGGACGGTGACCGCGGAGCCGACGAGCCGGGCGAGCGTGCCGATCGGCACCGGCACCCCGCCGATCTGGGCGCGGGAGCGGCCGTCCTTGGTGACGCGGCGGACGACGAGCACCTCGCCGTCCTCGTCCTCGGCGCCGAGCTCGTCCAGGGCCGTCTCGAGCTCGTCGTGTCCGGCGAGCACGAGGGTGCCGTCGACGGTCCCGGCGGTGCCCGCGCGGCCGCGGTCGAGCCGCGCGCCCAGGAGCATCGAGAGGCCGGTGACGATCATGGTCTTGCCGGCACCGGTCTCGCCGGTCAGCGCGGTGAAGCCGGGCCCGAACTCGAGGGTGGCGTCGTCGATCACGCCGATGCGGCGGATGCGGAGGGTGGAGAGCACGGCGGCTCCCGCTCAGACGTCGCGGCCGACGCGTCCGCGCCAGCCCACGACCGGCAGCTGGAACTTCTCCACGAGGCGGTCGGCGAACGGTGTGGTGGTGAGGCGCACGAGCCGCACGGAGCGCGGGGAGAGCCGGCCCTCGACGCGCATGCCGGGGGTGATGTCGATGGTGCGGCGGCCGTCGAGGGTGAGCACGCCCTCGTCGCGGTTCTCGACGGTGAGCTCGATCGCGGCCTCGGAGGACCGCCCCAGCACGAGGGGGCGCGAGAACAGGGCGTGGGCGGCGAGCGGGACGACGAGGAAGGCGTCGACCTCGGGCCAGATGATGGGGCCCCCGGCGCTGAAGCCGTAGGCGGTCGAGCCCGTGGGGCTGGTCAGCAGCACACCGTCGCAGCCGAAGGAGGAGACGGGGCGGCCGTCGATCTCGATGACCACGTAGATCATCTTCTGGCGGTCGGCCTTCTCGAGGCTCGCGTCGTTCAGCGCCCAGTCGGTGTGGAGGATCTGGTCCTTGGGGCCGCGGATGACGATGTCGAGGGTCGCACGCTCCTCGATGTCGTAGTCGCCGTCCAGAAGGCGCCGCACGGTCGTCGAGAGCTCCTCGACCTCGCTCTCGGCGAGGAAGCCCACGTGGCCGAGGTTCACGCCGTGCACGGGGATCTCGGCCTCGCGCACCACCTCGAGGGCGCGCAGGATGGTGCCGTCGCCCCCGAGCACGATGCCGAGCTCGACGAGGTCCGCCGCGGAGACGGCGTCGACGACGTCGACCTCCTCGGAGTCGAGGATGTCCAGGAGCCCCTCGGGCAGGCTCGCCGGGGGCGACATGCGGATCTGGTCGTACTGCTCGTCGGTGATGACGGCGCGCACGCCGCGGTTGCCGAGCTCGGCCAGGACGGTCATCAGCGCCTCGAGGGCGGCGGCGCGCCCCGAGTGCGCGTACAGCAGGAAGCGCCTCATGCTCGGCGGTCCCCTTCCCTCGTCCTCGGCTCGGTCCTGTGTCCATCGGCCCGGTGCGGGCCCAGGTCATGCTCCGTGACGTGCGCCGCGGCCTGAGCGCGCCGACGCCCGGCGCGGGAGCCTGCGCGCGTACGCGGGAGCACCTGCTCGATCATGTCATAGGCGGCGCGCGGGATCCTGCGCGCCGCTCCGGCGGGTCGCGGATCCTCTGCCGGCGCGTCCGCTCCGCGCGGGGCGGTGTCGCCGCGATGCAGATGCAGGAAGTACTCGTGGTTCCCGTCCTGCCCCGGCAGCGGGCTCTCGGCGACCCCGCGCAGCTCGAGCCCACGGGCATCGGCCTCCTCGACCACCCCGAGCACGGCGTCGCGGCGCAGGGCGGGGTCCGCGACCACGCCGGAGCGCGGGAGCCTGCGGCGGCCGACCTCGAACTGGGGCTTCACCATGAGCAGCAGGTCGCCGCCGGGCACGGTGAGCGCGGCGAGGTCCGCCATGAGGGTGACGAGGGAGATGAAGGAGAGGTCGCCGACGACGAGCTGCGCCGGTCCGCCGACGTCCGCGGGGTCCAGTCCGCGGATCGAGGTGCCCTCGTGCACCGCGACGCGCGGGTCCTCGCGCAGGCGCGGGTGCAGCTGGTCGTGGCCGATGTCGACCGCGCGCACCTCGCGTGCTCCGCGGCGCAGCAGGACGTCGGTGAACCCGCCGGTGGACGCGCCCGCGTCCAGGCAGACGAGACCGCTGGGGTCCAGTCCCGCCGCGTCGAGCGCACCGAGGAGCTTGTGGGCGGCCCGCGAGGCGTACTCCCCTCCCTCGGGCACGCCGGTCACCTCGAGGACGGCGTCCGCGGCGACGACCAGGGAGGGCTTGCGCGCGGGGCGACCGTCGACGCGGGCCCTGCCCTCCTCGACGATCCGGCGGGCGTGGGTGCGGGAGGAGGCGAGGCCCGCGGCGGCCAGGGCCACGTCGAGCCGTCGGCCTCCGCCGTCCGCGGTCACGAGCCCTGCGCGCCCGGTCACGAGTCCTGCATGCGCACCGCGCCGGAGAGGGCGGTCTCGGGCAGACGCGCCGCGAGCAGCCCGAGTCCCGCGGTGAGTGCCTGCGGGGACTGCGTGCGTCCGGTCAGGACGAGGTCCTCGCCCTCGAGCCGTGCGGAGGCTGCTCCGCAGCGCGCGGTCTCTCCGTCGACCACGGCCTCGGGCGCGGGGTCGGTGAGCGAGGAGAGGTCGGGCAGGATCCACGTCGGCCGACGGACGGGCTCGGCGCGCAGCGCGGTCTCGACGCTGTCGACTCCCGTGAGCACGAGGAGGGTGTCGATCCCGGCGCGGTTGCCGCCCTCGACGTCGGTGTCGAGACGATCGCCGACGGCGAGCGGACGCCGGGCTCCCAGCGCCTTCGCGGCGAGGGAGAACATGGCCGGCTCGGGCTTGCCCGCCACGAGCGGCGTGCGACCGGTGGCGTGCACGAGAGCCTGCACGAGCGCGCCGTTGCCCGGGGCGATGCCGCGCTCGGTGGGCAGGGTCGCATCGGTGTTGGTGGCGATCCAGGGGATCCCGCGGCGCAGGGCGTAGCCGCCCTCGGCGAGCTGGGCCCAGCCGAGGTCCGGAGAGAATCCCTGGACGACGGCCGCGACCTCGTCGCCGTCCTCGCGCACGGGGGTGAACCCCGCGGAGGCGACGGCCTCCATCAGTCCGTCCGCGCCGAGCACGAGGATGGTGGACCCGACCGGTGCGTGCTCCGCGAGGAGCTGCACCGCGATCTGCGGGGAGGAGGCGATCTCCTCGGGCGACGCCTCGACGTCGACCGTGGCGAGGTGCGCCACGGCCTGCTCGGGGGTGCGGGAGGCGTTGTTGGTGACGAAGCCGATCTTCAGGCCCCGACCGCGCGCGGTGCGCACGGCCTCCGCGGCGTGCGGGATGGGCCGCGAGCCGTGCATGAGGGTGCCGTCGAGGTCGAGGAGGAGGGCGTCGTACCGCTCGAGCATGCTCAGGTCGTGTCCGCGCGCGCTCATGCCTGTCGCTCCTGCTGATCGTCGGCCTGATCGCTCACCGCAGCGTCGTCACGGGGCTCTTCCGCCTCGCTCTGCGCATCCGCCTCGGGCTCCGGTCCGTCCTCCTCGAGGTCGGTGCTCCCGGATGCGGCGTCCTCCTGCTCGTCGGGCCCCTCGGGCTCCTCGGAGTCGTCCGACTCGTCGGAGTCTTCGAAGGCGTCGAGGACGCTGAGCTCCTCGGAGTCGCCCCAGGGCAGATCATCGACCTCCGGCTCCGGCACAGGACGGCCCAGGCGCTCGGCGGCGTCGGTCTCGTGGTCGGTGTCCGCGTCGGCGGCCAGCGTGAGCCAGCGGTGCGCCTCGTCGCCGCGACCCGCGCGCTCGAGCAGGTCGGCATAGGCGACCCACAGCCGCACCTGCCAGCGACCGTCGACCTTGCTGCGCAGGGCGGGGATGTCGAGGGTCCCGAGGGCGGTCTCGATGTCGCCGGTGTCGGCGTAGGCGCCGGCCACGACGATCATCAGCTCGATCGTCCCGGAGACGTCGAGCGTGGACGCATCGTCCGAGGCTGCGATCTCCAGGGCGCGCTCGGGACGGCCGATACCCCGCTCGCAGTCGGCGAGCATGGGCAGCAGGTCCACGCGGCCGGAGATGCGCATCGCGGTGCGGAACTCCCGGGCCGCGGTGCGGAACTCCTCGCTGCGGTACGCGGCGATGCCGTAGATCTCGCGGGTGATGCCGACGCGTCCCCCGATGCTCGCGGCGAACTGGGCATGGGCGAGCGCGAGAGGCAGGTCGTTCTCGTCGAGAGCCGCGATGGCTGCGACGAGGTGGCGGCTCGTGCGCTCCGCGGTCTCCTTGCGGAGGGAGCGGAGCTCGTCGGAGATGTCCCGGTCGAGCTCGCGACCTGTGATCGCTTCGTCCAGAGGAGGCTCCGGCGGACGGGTGCTGCGGCGCGCCTCGCCCGGCCTCTGCGAGGACGAATCCCGCGGACCGCCGAAGCGCCCGGCGCCGCGCTGGTCGCGATCGGAGCGGGGACCGCGGCGATCATCGTCCCTGCGCGGGCCACGCCGGTCATCGTCCTTCCAGGGACCTCGCCGATCATCGTCCCGGCGCGGGCGACGGTTCCCGTCAGGACGGCCATCACCCCGGGTGTCGTCACGCCGGAAACTGCGCCTGTCGTCGTCCCTGCGGGGACCGCGCCGGTCATCGTCACGGCGCGGACGACCCCGATCACCATCACGACGTGCACCATAGGACGAGCCGTCCCCACGAGGACCCCGCCGGCCATCATCGCGGCCGTAGCCCCGACGATCGCCGTCCCGGCGCTGTGCGGAGCCTTCACCCTCACGACGGAAGGATCGCTGGTCGCCGTCGCGACGCGGGCCGCGGCGCTCATCACTGTTCCGGGAGGAGCCGCTCTGCCGATCATCGCGCTGACCGCGATACCCACCGCGCCGGTCGGACTCGCGCGCGGGGCCTCGACGATCCTCCTGCCGACGTTGGCCGGAGCGATCGTCGCGGCGCTGCGAGCGCCGCGCGTCGTCCTGGCCGCCGGAGCGGGGACGGCCGGCTCCGCGGGGAGGACGGCCCTGATGCTGGGCGCGACCGGAGTGTCCACGATCTTCGTGCGAGCCGCCCGATCGGCTGCCTGTGCTCTCGTCCGCCACGTTCTCCACCCTCGAAGTTCTCTATGAGTACTGCCTAGAGCTCACAGGTTAGGTGACGCCGGCACCAGCACCGAGAGTTCTCCCGGCCGCGGTGACTGACTCCACGGGCCGAAGAGTGGGCGGCGTGGTACACGTCGCCTCGGAGGCGACCCAAGCCCGTCCCCATTCCGATGCAGCGCTGCCGCGGGCGTGGCGCCCTTGAAGGAAACCCAACCCCTCACCACGACACCGACGGCGCAGCATCGAGCGACACAGCACCCCGAGCGCTCGGAACCCGATGCTGATACCAGGACGGGCCACTGCACCTGCGCTGCGTGCGTGGCCGCAACGTTCACCGCCGAAACACCCGGAACGAGGTATGGACGCGGAAAAGGGTTGTGGCTCGTCACCGCGCTCCACCCGAACCCGATCGCTCGAGTCCAGGGAGCTGCTCGTGACGAGCCACAACCCTCATTCACCAAGGAATGTCCGGCGGCGTCCTACTCTCCCACACCCTCCCGAGTGCAGTACCATCGGCGCAGAAGGGCTTAGCT
>NZ_JAKRMO010000032.1:0-46414 GCF_022346485.1 Brachybacterium sp. ACRRE
GGGGGGAACGGCGGGCCCCGACGGCGACGGAGGGGGCGGAGGCGACTACGCCTCGCGCGCGTCCTCCTGCTGCGCCTGGTGCGGCGTGACCGACTCCGCCGGGCCGACGATCCCGCGGCCGTCGAGCAGTGCCGCGAGCAGGGCGGACGGGTCGGCGAGGCCGTCGGCCGCGACCAGGAGACGGGATCCCGGGGCCTCGATGAGGGAGGCCGGCGGCGGCGAGGGCTCGGGTCCCGCCCAGGGTCCGAGCGGCACCGAGAGGTGATCCGGGTGCGCACGGACCTCCTGGGCCCAGTCGTGGACGAGCGGCGGCAGCTCGCCGTCGAAGCTCAGCGAGAGGGAGCGTGCGTCCAGGGCGAGGACCTCGTCGGCGTCGTCGGCGCGCGCCGCGGAGCCGGGTCGGTCCGTGACCAGGACGCGCACCTCGTCGTCGGCGGGAAGCGCCGGATCGGCGCCCGCGCCGTCGCCGATCGCGACGTGTGCGCCCAGACCCCAGGCGGCGAGGGCGAGCACGAGCCGCTTCCAGTGCGGCGGGAGGTCGAGCAGCACGAGGTCGTCGCGCTCGAGCATGACCTCGGCGTCGAGGTGGCCCACGGTCTTGATCACCCAGTTCGCCAGCACGTGTCCCGAGAGCTCGATCCGACTCTGCTCCCCGTACCAGACCAGGGCGGGCCGCGGGCCGAGCGCCTCGAGGGAGGAGAGCAGCGCCTGGAGGGAGGGGAGCGGGAGAGGGGACGAGGCGGAGGTCATGGCTCCATCCTCGCGCGGGGGCCCTCGATGCGCACGTCGACGGGAAGGTCGCGGGCGATGGACTCGGCCCCGATCGCGGTGCGCAGGCGCTCCGCGAACTCGCCGGCGGCCGCCCAGGACGCTCCCCGGTCGTCGTGCGGGCGCACCACCAGCGCGAGCCGGCCCATCGGCCCGGGTCCCTCGTCCTCGAGGATCGGCGCGGGGAAGGGCGCGGTGGGCGTGGAGGGGGACGGAGCGGGAGCCGTCCGTGCAGGAGTGCGCGCGATCTCGATCGCCCGGTGCAGGCGCAGAGCGTCGGACTCCGGGTCCATCGCCGCGACCGGCTCGTCCTCGGCCGCGATGCCGAGGGCCTGCCAGACGGACTCGAGGCTCGGGCGGCGGAACCAGTCGTCCTCCCCGGTGCGGCTGAGGGCGCGCGCGGGGACGGCGTCGGCCGGATCGACGACGACGCCTCCGAGGCCGCGGACGACGACCGCCGGCACACCGCTGGCCTTGCCCTTGACGAGGTCCGCCGCCGCGGAGATCTCGTCGGCCAGCGCGCGCACGGTGACGTGGAGGGGACGGCCGTCGGCATCGGTGCTCCCGCGCAGGTCCTCGAGCGCGCGCAGCCCCGCCGCGCCGAGCGCGATGTCGCCGACGCCCACCCGCCAGATGCGCGAGGAGGTGTCCGAGAGGACCACACCGAGGCGCCTGCCCGTGGCGCGCACGAGCGCCGCGCGCAGCTCCTCCGCCTCGGTGTCCGGGTCCCCGGGCAGGAGCAGGAGGCCGCCGGGGGAGTTCGAGCCGTCGATGCCGGCGGCGGCCATCACCGGACCCGCCGGGACCTCGACGATCGAGGTGGTGGTGCGCACATGGCGTCGGCGGGCGACGAGGCGCACGGTCTGCTCCGTGATCGCCTCCTGCTTGCCCTCCGCGGGGATGACAAGACCCCTGGTCTTCGAGATGATCTTGGTGGACACGCACAGCACGTCGTCGTCGGAGAGGGCGACCCCGGAGGCCTCGAGCGCGCCGAGCAGGAGCGCGGCGACGTCGTCACCCGCACGGACCTCGCCGAGTCCGACCACCGGCAGCACCCGGAGACCGGACGAAGCGGACGGCTGGGCGGGCCCCACGGGCTCGGCGGGAGGGGTCGTGGTCATCGCATCTCCTGGTCGCGGGCGTGCACCGGCTTGACGGGGCCGAGTTACACGGGTGTATTTTAGGCTGTATCCCGGCGGCTCCCCCCGCCTCGTCCCGAACCCCGTCGGTCGCCATGGAGCGGCCTCACGACGTGAAGCGTCCCCCTGAGGAAGGAACTGTGCCGATGGAACGCACGCGCGACGAGGATGATGCGCAGTCGGAGGAATTCTCCCTCCTGCAGCTGGTGGCCGACGGCGAAGAGGCCGAGGTCTCGTGGCAGGAGCGCGCACTGTGCGCTCAGACGGACCCCGAGGCCTTCTTCCCCGAGAAGGGCGGGTCCACGCGCGAGGCGAAGAAGGTGTGCGTCTCCTGCGAGGTGCGCGCCGAGTGCCTCGAGTACGCCCTCGAGAACGACGAGCGCTTCGGCATCTGGGGCGGTCTCTCCGAGCGCGAGCGCCGCAAGCTCAAGCGCCGCGCCGTCTGACCGGCCCCGCGAACCCGGCCCGCCGCCTGTGACCTCGCGCGACGTCACCGCCGTCCTCCTGCTCGGCGGACGCGACGACCCCGAATCCCTCTCGACCGCCCTCGCCGCTCTCTCCGCCCAGGAGAGGGCGGCCGATCGCGTCGCGGTGATCGCCCGCGGGCAGCTCGGCGAGGAGCGCGAGGCACAGGTCGCCGCGCTCGCCGACGAGGGAGCGATCGACGAGGTGCTGCGGATCCCCGCCGGCGCGGGACTCGCGAGCGCGGTCCGGGAGATCATGACGTCCCTGTCCAGCGGCGTGCTCACCAACGTCCAGCAGCGGGACGTCTCCGAGGCCGCCCCGCGCGCGGGCGGTCACATGCGCCCCATCGACCGCGATGCGCACGAGCGCGGACTCGTGCGCAAGGCCGAGGAGACCGCGCAGATCCCGACCCGCCTGCGCGAGGGCGGCGCGGCGATCGCCGCTCCCTCGGCGGGCAGGCGCCGCGCCTCCGCCGACTCCGAGAGCTGGTTCTGGCTGCTCACCGAGGACGCGCTGCCCGGTCGCGCCTCCCTGCGCGCCCTCGTGGACGCCGCCGAGGCCTCGCCCACGGCCGCCCTCATCGGCTCCAAGCGCCTGCGCCCCGCGGCGTCCGGCGAGGACGACGACGCCACGGACGAGACCCCGGGCGAGAGCACCTCTCGCCCGACGGCCGACGACGCCGACGTGCTCGTGGACGTGGGCCTCACGCTCACCCACAGCGGCCGGATCGTCACCGGCGTCGAGCCCGGCGAGATCGACCAGGGGCAGTCCGACTGGCGCCACGACGTGCTCGGCGTCGCCCTTCCCGGCCTGCTCGTGCGCGAGAGCACCCTCGCCCGGCTCGGCGGCACCGACCCCGCGCTCGGCTCGCCCTTCGCCGAGATCGACCTCGGCCAGAGGGTCTGGCGCGGCGGGGAGCGCGTCGAGGTCGCTCCCGACGCGCGCGTGCTGACCCCGCATCGCGAGGCTCCCGCCCCCGCCCTGCTGCGCGAGCACCGTCGCGGGCAGATGCTCCTGCTGCTCAAGCACCGCCCGCTGCTGGGCGTCGTCCTCACCCTTCTGCTGAGCATGCCGCTCGGGACCCTGGCGCGGATGCTCGGGCAGGTCGCCGCCCAGTCGCCCCGCTTCGCCCTCGCCGAGCTCCGCGGGACCCTTGCCGCCTACCGGCGCGCTCCCGGCGTCATCGCCCGCGGTGCGCGGGCCTCCCGCAGGGCGCTCGTGCCCCGGCGGCGGCTCGCGCCCCTGTACCTCCCGCGCACCGAGGCGCTGCGCCGCCGCCTCGAGGCGATCTGGACGCGCCTGTTCGCGGACGACGAGCGCGCCCGCCGCATCCGCCGCACCACGTGGGGGATCGCCGGCACCACCCACGGCTCCGACGACGCGGACTTCGGCCGGCACGGCGTGTGGACGATCATCCTCGCGGCGCTCGCGCTGGTCGCCGGGATCGTGGGCGCGCGTCCGCTGCTCGCGCGCGGCCACCTCGCGGGCCCGCAGCTGCAGACCCTCGCGGACGACTGGCGGGAGCGCACGCAGATCGCCTGGTCGAGCTGGGTCCCGGGCGGCGACGGGGGACTGGGCGCGCGCGGCCCGGGCGACGCCCTCCTGCGCCTGATCGCCCCGCTCCCTCTGCCCGAGAGCGCGCTCGGCGTGCTGCTCGTCCTCGCGGTGCCGCTGGCCGCGATGGGCGCCTGGTGGGCCGCCGGCGCCCTCACCCGCGCCGTCGGCGCCCGCCTCGCCCTGGCCGTGGCCTGGGCCGTCGGCCCGCCCCTCCTCGCCTCCCTGGGATCCGGCGCCTGGCCGCTCGTGCTCGTCCACCTGCTGCTGCCCCTGCTCGCCCTCGCGGTGGGCCGCGCCATCGGGCTGGTCCACAAGGTCTCCCAGGCCAGCGTCTCCGCGGCCGCCGCCGCGGGGCTCGTGCTGCTCGTGATCGGCGCCGTGCAGCCCGTGCTCGTGATCCTCGTCGGCCTCGCCCTCGCCCTGCTCGCGCCCTTCGTGCCGGGCAGGCGGCGGCGCCTCATCTGGGTGCTGGTGCCCTCGCTCGCCCTGCAGCTGCCCTACCTCGGCGTCTTCATCGCCCACCCGTCCGCGCTGCTGCACGTCGCCGGCGTCCCCGCCTCCGCCGAGGCCCCCTCGGGGCTCGAGCTGCTCGCCCTGTGGCCCGCGCCCGCACCCTCCTGGACGGCGCTCGAGGGGCTTCTCGGCGCGCCCGCGGCAGGCGCGCTGCCCGTGCTGCTGATGGCTCCGGTGCTGCTGGGCGCGCTGCTCGCCCCCTTCCAGCGGGCCGACGCGGGCCGCGCGGGGCGGCTCGCGATCGTGCTCGCCGCTCTCGCCATGGCGACGGCCCTGCTGGCCCGCGCCGTGCCCACCGAGGTCGGTGACGAGAAGCTGCTGAGCGCACCGATCGGCGGCGTGCTCAGCCTCGCCCTGCTCGCCCTCCTCGTGGGCTGCGCGGCGACCTGCGACGCCCTGGCGCGCCGCAGCGGCCGCGAATCCGGCGCGCGCCGCGCGGCGACCGTCGCGATCGCCGGTCTCGTCGCCGCCTGCTGCCTCGTCGCCACGATCGGATGGACCCTCAGCCTGCCCGACGCGCTGCAGGTGCACCGCACGCAGAGCGACGAGGTGCCGCAGGCCGCGAGCGACCTCGGGACCTCCGAGGCGCGCGGACGCGTCCTCGTGCTCTCCCAGGGCGACGACGAATCGGTCGACGCCCACCTCGTCGTGGACGGCGGGCCCACCGCCCAGCAGGGCTCCGGCACCATCGCCGCGCGCACCCTCGCCGCGGCGGGCTCGGGCGCCGCCGTCGACCAGGATCCCGCCTCGACCGCGCTGCGCGAGGCCACCGGCGAGCTGCTCACGGCCGACGCCGCGAGCGATCCCGTGCGCCTGCGCACCCTCGGCGTCGGCTACGTCGTCGTGCCCGGGTCCTCGCAGGACGCGCCGGCCCTCACGGATGCCCTCGACTCCTCCCCGCAGCTCGAGAAGGTCACCGAGGGCAGCAGCGGCGGCATGTGGCGCGTCGTCGATGCGGGAGCCCGCGTCGTGATCCGCCCGGCGGGGGAGAACCCGTCGGCCGACGACGAGACCACCCTCGCGAGCGGCGTGATCGACGCCGAGGGCGAGGTGGCCGCAGCCCAGGGCGAGCGCACCGTGGTGCTCTCGGAGCGCCGCGAGAGCGGCTGGGAGGCCACGCTCGACGGCGAGGCGCTCGCGCCCGTCACCGTCGACGGCTGGGCCCAGGGCTTCACCGTCCCCGCCGGCGCCTCGGGGCACCTCGAGATCCACCGCCAGGACCCCTGGCGCCCGGTGCTCGCGATCGTGCTGGCGCTGACCGTGCTGATCACCGCCGTGGTCGCCGTGCCCTGGCGGGCCGGCCCCGGCCGCCGTCGGGGCGAGGAGCCCTGGCAGGAGAGCCAGGAGAGTGGTGCCCTGTGACCCGATCGATGCGGCCCGCGCTGGCCCTCGCGAGTGTGGTGCCGATCCTGGTGCTCGGCGCCGGAGCGCTCGTCGGCCCCCTGGCCGGCGGGTCCCCGGACCGCTCGGTCGAGCGCGCCGAGACCACGGCCTCGCCGAGCGCCGCCGCGCTCGTCTGCCCCGGGCCCGTCCAGGTCCCGAAGGAGCTGCAGGGGAGCACGGGGGACAAGAAGCTCTCCTCGAGCGGGCCGAACGGTCGCGTGGGCGTGCGCAGCCTGGGCCTGGATGCGGACTCCTCGCTGCTCTTCGGCCGCGTCGCCGCCTCCAGCACGAGGCAGGACGCGGACGGCAACCCGCTCGCGCCGTCGATCACCGCCGCCGACGCCGCGGGCGAGGACCTCGGCATCGACACCGCGACGGGCGACGTGGGCGCGAGCGCCCAGACCATCTCCTCGATCTCGAACGGGCCGCAGGTCACGGTGCGCGGATCGCAGGATCAGCAGGTCGTCGCGGACGCCGTGCAGACCACGACGACCGACGCGGGCGACTTCCGCTCCCTCAGCGCGACCCGCTGCACCGGCGCCTCCACCCAGGCGAGCTTCCTCGGCGCCTCCACCGCGAGCGGCGCGAGCGCCTCCCTGCTGCTGCGCAGCACCACCGACCGGCCCGCGACCGCCTCCATCCAGGTCTGGACGGCCGACGGCCCCGCCGACATGGGCGGCCGCTCCCAGGTCGTGGTGGCCCCGGGCAAGGAGGAGCGCGTGCTGCTCGAGTCGATCGTCCCCGACCAGGACGTGATCGGTGTGAGCGTGAGCACCGTCGGCGCGCCGCTGGCGATGTCCCTCCAGGACACCGAGCGCGACGGGCTCACCCCGCTGGGAGGCGAGATCCTCTCCGACCTCCCGGAGGCCTCCCGCAGCTCCGTGATCCCCGGCGTGCGCATCGGCAAGGGCACGAAGGCCCAGGTGGTGCTGATGAACGAGTCCGGCGCGGACGCGCACGTGCAGCTCGCCGCCCAGGACGCCAAGGGCGCGGCGGACGTGCCCGGGCTGGGCGACGAGGTCACCGTGCCCGCGGGATCGGTCACCACGGTGCCCGTCGAGGGCGTCGACGGGGACCTCGCGATCACCGCTGACTCCGACCAGAAGGTGAGCGCCGTGGTCCGCTCGCACGTCCAGTCCGAGAAGAAGCTCGGCAAGACGATCGGGAAGCCCTCGGACCTCGCCGTCGCCCAGCCCGCACCCGCGCTGCGCGACTCCGGGGTGGTCGCCCTCCCGACCGACGGCGCCCACGGCGCCCTCTCCCTGGCCGCGACCGACGACACCCACGTCACCGTCATCCCCGTCGGGGCCGACGGCGGCGCGGGGAAGAGCGTCGAGCTCGACCTCGCCGGCGACAGCGCGACCGACGTCCCCGCGGGAGACCTCACGGGCACGAAGGGCGGCATCGCGGGGCTCGTCGTGGTCCCCGACGATCCCGATGCGGTCCACGCCGCCTGGATCCAGACCGAGGCGAACGCGAAGGCCGGGCCCCTGCTGACCTCGGTCCCCGTCATCCCCGCCGCGACCGGCGGCTCGGGGACGACGGTGCGACTGGACTGAGGGGCTTCAGTCCTCGCCCCAGGCCTCGGGGTCCACGTCCTCGGGGTCCAGGTGCAGCAGGGAGGCGATCTGGTCGGCCAGGACCTGCCGGACCAGCAGCTCGAGATCGCCGGGCAGGGAGCAGCGGGTCTGGATCGGCCGACGGAACAGCACCACGCGCGGCGGGTGGTCGCGGTCCGCGGGGAACGCCCGGCCGAGCGCGACGGCGCTCTCCTCCCACGGCGCGGGATCCGTCAGCGGGACCTCCTCGACCGCGACCTCGAGATGCTCGAGGCGCCGCGGGTATCGCTCCACGAGCGCGCGGGCCGCGTCGAGCACGGTGTCCTCGAAGAGCTCGCGGCGGGAGAGATGACCGGGCAGGTGGGGCGGCAGCAGATCCCCGCGCAGTCCGCGTCCGTGCCGGTCACGGCGCCGTCCGCGCGAGCGGCCCACCGGGCCCGAGGCGCCGCCGAGAACTCGCTGACCCGTCATGCATCGCACTCTAACGCGCTCGTGTCGCGGGCCGCGGCCCGGCTCGCCCACTGCGTACACTCGAGGGCGTGCCTCATCGCGACTGCTCGAAGACCGGCTGCACCCGCCCCGCCGTCAGCTCCCTGACCTTCGTGTACGAGGACTCGACGCTCGTGGTGGGACCGCTCGCCCGCACCGCCGACCCCCACGCCTACGACCTCTGCGAGGAGCACGCGTCGCGGATGACGCCGCCGCGCGGCTGGACCATGCTGCGGGTCGCGGGCAGCGCCGACGCCGTCGACGACCTCGTCGCACTCGCCGCCGCGCTCGACGCGCACGAGACGGAGGACGCCGCCGGCGCCCCGCCCGTCGACCGCGACGCCGCCCGCGCGAACGGCCGCCCCGAGCCGCGTCCCGCCGAGCGCCACCTGCACGTGGTGAGGTCGAGCGATGACTGATCACGATCTGCGCCCGATCGTCCTGGCCAACGACGTGCGCGGCGTCGCCGGGACGACCCTGGACGAGGACGTCGTGCGCGCCTTCGGCGCCGCGTTCGCCGACAGCCTCGAGGCCAAGGACCTGATCCTCGGCCACGACATGCGGCTGAGCTCCCCGCAGCTCGCCCGCGCCTTCGCCGAGGGCGCGGTGCGCCGCGGAGCCACGGTCGGCCTCGCCGGGCTGAGCGCGACCGACCAGCTGTACTGCGCCTCCGGCCTCTACCGGGCGGCGGGCGCCATGATCACCGCCTCCCACAACCCCGGGCAGGACAACGGCATCAAGCTGTGCCTGCCCGGCGCGCGCCCCATCAGCCGCTACACCGGCCTCGACGACCTCCGTGTGCGCGCCGAGGAGCTGCTCGACGCCGGGGAGATCCCCGAGATCCCCGGCGGCCGTCTGCAGGAGCTCGACACCCTCGAGGACTACGTCGCGACCGTGCTGGAGCTCGCCCCCGTGCCGGGGACGCGGGCGCTCAGGGTGGTCGTCGACGCCGGCAACGGGATGGCGGGGCTGACGATGCCCGCCGTGGCCGCCCACCTGCCCGGCGTCGAGATGATCGGTCTGCACCTCGAGCTCGACGGCTCGTTCCCGCACCATCCCGCCGATCCGACGGATCCCGCGAACCTCGCCGATCTGGCCGCGCGCGTGCGCGAGGAGGACGCAGACCTGGGGCTCGCCTTCGACGGCGACGCGGACCGCTGCACCGTGGTCGACGAGACCGGCGCCCCGGTGCCGCCCTCCGCCGTGACCGCGCTGATCGCCGCACGGGAGATCGCCCGGGCGCGCACCCGGGGCGAGGAGTCCCCGACGGTGGTCGCGAACGTCGTCTCCTCCCGGCACGTCGCCGAGACCGTCGAGGCCGCGGGCGGGCGCTTCCTGGTGACTCCCGTCGGGCACTCGCTCATCAAGGCGATCATGGAGCGCGAGGACGCCGTGTTCGGCGGCGAGCACTCCGCCCACTACTACTTCCGCGAGTTCTTCCGCGCCGACTCCGGCATGCTCGCGGCCCTGCACGTGCTCGCGGCGCTCGCGGAGAGCGGATCGAGCATGTCCGCGCTGGTCGCAGGGCACACGCCCTATGCCGCGAGCGGGGAGATCAATCGCCGTCCCGCATCCGCCGCCGCGATGCGCGAGGCGGTCCGTGCGGCCTTCGCCCCGCGCGAGGGCGTCGAGATCGACGAGCTCGACGGGCTGACCGTGCGGCACTGGGGCGCGGAGGGGGAGCGGTGGTGGTTCTCCCTGCGCTCCTCCAACACCCAGCAGGCGCTGCGGCTGAACGTCGAGGCGGCCGACGAGGCGACCATGCGCGCCGTGCGCGACGAGGTGCTCGCGATGATCGACGAGGGCACGGGCGACGACACGGTGCGCGACGACTCGGCGCACGAGGACGAGAGCGGGGGCGGGGACGCGATGAGCAGCGAGGCCGGATTCGACGGGCCGGCGTGGCTGCGCCGGGTCCTGCGCTGCCCCCAGTGCGGGGCGGAGCTCTCCGACGCCGTCTCGCAGCGTGGTGCGGAGGACGGCACGGCCGACGTGCTGCGCTGCACCGAGCAGGGGCACGAGTACCGCATCCGCGGCGGCATCCCCGTGCTCATCGCCGGGCGCGACTGACCGCTGCGCGCCCCTCCCTGCAGCGCGGCGAACGCTACTGCGCGAAGGGCACCGCACGCACATCGGCCGCGAGCTCGCGCTCGCGCTCCGCGGCGGCGCGCAGCTTCTCCTCGTCGCGTCGGGAGCGCTCGGCGAGCACGGCCCGCAGGAACATCTCGGGGTCGGTCCCGGGCGGCGGCGCGGGCGTCACCGAGGGCACGGTGCGCTGGAGCAGGTCGCGGGCGATCTCGCGGCGCGAATCCGGATTCAGCGCGTGCGCGCGGGGCAGGAACGAGCGCACGTCCTGCAGCAGCGGCAGCGGCAGGCGGCCCACGTCGGCCCCCGCCGCCCAGGCGCTGAGCTCCTCGGGCATCCGCTCGCGCACCGGACGCGGGGCGCGCATGCGCTCCTGGATCACCATGGTGCCGGCGAGCATGTCGCCGAGCCGCCGCGAGCGCCGGTCGACGAGCGCCGTGACCAGGGCGATCGCACCCGTCGTCGACCAGATCTCGAGCATCGCCATGAGGGCCCGCAGCAGGCTCTGGCGCGCATGCACCGGGCCCCCGTCCTCGCGCACCACGCGGGTGCCCGTCGCCAGACGGCCCAGGCTGCGCCCGCCCATCAGCAGCTCGGTGAGCACCGGGTAGCCGAGGAAGGCGAGCACGCTCGCGAGGACCAGGGCGGCCTGCACGAAGCCGGAGTCCAGCCCCGTGCGGGAGGCGAGCGCGACGACGCCCACCGTCGACCCGATGCTCAGGGCGAGCATGACGGCGCCGTCGATCAGATAGGACAGCAGACGGGTCGCGAAGGAGGCGGGGCGCAGGTCCAGGTGGACGGCCTCGCCGGTGACGATCGCATCGCGCGAGGCGCTCGGGGCGCTCCCGCTCGTCGGACCCGCTGCCGTGGACATGCGTCCAGTCTCCCATCGGCGCGCGCGAGCGGCCTCACCCGGTGGTCGACGAGCGCACCGCGGCGCCTCGACTTTCGTCGCACGTGCGCTCCGCGCGCCTCGCCTACGCTGGCGAGGTGGACACCGACGCCTTCATCGCCGTGCACCGCGAGGACTGGGACCGCCTCGCGGTGCTCACCCGCACCCGCGATCTGGACGCCGCGGGCATCGACGAGCTGATCGCGCTGTACCGGCGCACCGCGACCCACCTGTCCACGGTGCGCTCGACGAACCCCGATCCGGTGCTCACCGCGCGCCTGTCCGTGCTGCTGCAGCGCGCGCGGCTGCGGATCACCGGGGCGCGGGTCCCTCTGTGGCGGCGCGTGCGCGACCTGCTCTGGGAGGACCTGCCCGCGGCCCTGCACGAGGCCCGCTGGTGGGTCGCCGGATGCGCCGCGCTGCTGCTTCTGACCGCGCTGGTGTCCGGTCTGTGGTTCGGCCTGGACCCGTCGGCCCGCTCCGCCGTGCTCACCGAGGCCGAGCAGCGCCGGCTCGCCCAGCACGACTTCGTCGGCTACTACTTCCAGGGCGAGGCCAGCGGCTTCGCGGCGAGCGTGTGGACGAACAACGCCTGGATCGCCCTGCAGTCGGTCGTGCTGGGCGTGACCGGCGTCTGGCCGGCGTGGATGCTGCTGAACAACGGGCTGAACATCGGGCTCTCGGGCGGGGTCCTCGCCGCGCACGGCCACCTGGGCACGCTGCTGGTGTACCTGCTGCCGCACGGGCTGCTCGAGCTCACGGCGATCTGCGTGGGCGCCGGCGCCGGTCTGCGCCTGTTCTGGGCATGGGTGCACCCCGGGCCGCTGCCGCGCACGTGGGCGCTCGCCCGCGCGGCCCGCGCGATGATCACCGTGGGCGTGGGGCTCGTGGCCGTGCTGCTGGTCTCCGGGCTGATCGAGGCCTTCGTGACGCCCAGCTCCCTCCCCGCCGCCGTGCGCATCGGCATCGGCGTGCTCGCCTGGGCCGCGTTCCTCGCGGTGATGATCGTCCGCGGGCGCCGGGTCGCCCGCGCCGGGATCACCGGCGACCTCCCCGAGGAGGTCGTGGGGGATCAGGTGGCCGTCGCCGCCTGAGCGGCGCTGGCGACCGGCGACGGGCGAACGGCGAACGGCGAACGGCTCAGAGCCGGCCGGCGGCCTTGAGGGCGAGGTACTGATCGGCGATCGCCTGGGGGAGGTCGTCGGGGACGACGTCCACGACATGCGCCCCGCAGCGCTCGAGCGCACGTGCCGTGCCCTCGCGCTCGATGGTCTCCTGCTCGGCCGACGCGGCCCGGTAGACCGCGCCGATGCTCCCGCGCTCGCGCGCCATGCTCGTGAGCGCCGGGTCCGCCGCGGAGCCGACGATCAGCGGATGATCGGCGGCGATGCGGGAGGCGACGGGGAGCAGCCCCTGGCCCGCCGCTCCCGGCTCGATCGGCGTGAGCAGGACGACGAGGGCTCCGCGGCGGGCCCGTCGGCGGATCTCCGAGGCCACCATCTCCCAGTCGGTCTCGACGAGGGCCGGCTCGACCGGGGCGGTCGCCGCGACCACGTCGTGCAGCACCGTGCGGGCGTTGCCGCCGTGCACCTGCACGTGCGGGACGCGGTCGGCGCACAGCACGTCCACCCGGTCCCCGGCCTGCGCGGCGAGCGCCGTGAGCAGCAGCGTGGCATCGAGCGCGGAGTCCAGCCGCGGGGCGTCGCCCACCCGGCCCGCGGACGTCCGCGAGGTGTCCACGACGATCAGCACCTGACGGTCGCGCTCGGGCCGCCAGGTGCGCACCACGACGCTGCGGCGGCGGGCGGTCGCCCGCCAGTCGATCGAGCGCACGTCGTCGCCGTCCACGAAGTCCCGCAGGGAGTCGAACTCCGTGCCCTGGCCACGCTGGTGGACGGCCGCGAGGCCCTCGATCTCCCGCAGGCGGCGCGTGCGCGAGGGCAGGTGGCGGCGCGAGCCGAAGGCGTGCAGGGCCAGCAGCTCCCCGGGCACCTGCCGCATCCCGCGGCGCTCGATCAGACCCAGCCTGCCGCGCACGGCGAGCACGAGCGCGCGGCTCGTGTGCCGGCCGCGCCGGGTCGGGCGGAACACCTGGTCCACGGCCCGGCGCTCCCGCGCGGGGATCGTGAGCGCGGCGCGCTGGTCGGCGAGTCCGGCCGTCGGGTTCCAGGCGTCGCGCAGGCGGACGTCGACGCCGCGGTCGCCGGGGTTCGTCACCAGCAGGCGGCCCGTGCCCTCCTCCCCGAGACGCACCTGCCCGGGGGAGCGGCGACGCACCGGCAGCGTTCCGGGCGAGGGCGTGAGCAGGAGGTCGAGCACCAGCAGCGCGACCCACACGAGGGCGCACACGAGCACGGTCGCCCAGTGCGGGACGAGCACGATCGGCAGCGCGCCGACGACGCCCAGCAGGGCGCCGCGCATCCTCAGGGCGGGCAGGTCCCTCACGTCCGGCTCCTCAGCGGGGGACCGGCACGCCGGCCAGCGTCGCGGCGAGCACCGCCTGCACCTGCGAGCCCTCGAGCTCGGCCTCGGTGGTCAGGCGCACCCGGTGGGAGAGGGTCGCAGGGGCCATGGTCTTCACGTCGTCGGGCGTCACGAAGTCGCGGCCGGTGAGGTACGCCCAGGCGCTCGCCGTGCGCAGCAGCGCGATCGCCCCGCGCGGGGAGACGCCGAGGGACAGGCTCGGGGAGCGCCGGGTCGCGCGGCACACGTCCACCACGTACTCGAGCACGCTCTGCTCGGCGCGCACCTGACGCACCTCCTCCTGGGCGGCGCGCAGGGAGGCGGGATCGGCGACGGTGCGCAGCCCCGCCGCGGCGAGGTCCCGGGTGTCGAAGCCCTCCGCGTGGCGGCGCAGCACGTCCACCTCCTGCTCGCGCTCGGGCAGCGGCAGCACGGCCTTGAGGAGGAAGCGGTCCAGCTGCGCCTCGGGCAGGGCGTAGGTGCCGTCGAACTCGATGGGGTTCTGCGTGGCGACCACCATGAACGGATCCGGGAGCGCGCGCGGCCGGCCGTCGATCGTCACCTGCCGCTCCTCCATCGCCTCGAGCAGCGCCGACTGGGTCTTCGGGGGCGTGCGGTTGATCTCGTCGGCCAGCAGCAGGTTCGTGAACACGGGGCCCTCGCGGAAGACGAGGTCCGAGGTCGAGTTGTCGTAGACCAGGGAGCCGGTGACGTCGCCCGGCATCATGTCCGGCGTGAACTGGACGCGGCGCATGTCCACGTCGAGCGCCTCGGCGAGGGAGCGCACCAGCAGGGTCTTGGCGACGCCCGGCACGCCCTCGAGGAGCACGTGGCCGCGGCACAGCAGCGCGACCACCAGGCTGGTGACGGCCGCGTCCTGGCCCACCACCGCCTTGTGGATCTCGTCGCTCAGGGCGCGCAGACGCTCGCGCGGGCTCTCGGGCGGGGGCGGCGTCGGCTGATCGGGGACTGCGCTCATCGGTCGATCTCCTTCTCGAGGGCGTCGAGGTCTTCGCTCAGGCGCAGCAGCTCCTGGTCGCTGCGCACGGGGGTGGGGCCCAGCAGCGTCCGCAGCTGCTCGGGCGCGAGGGAGGTGTGGGGCGCGAGGGCCGCGATCAGCGCGTCCAGGCGGCCCTCGCGGCGCACGCCGAGCCGGGAGGCCAGACGCACGGCGGTCCGCGCCTGCAGCGAGCGGGCCGCGGCGTCGCGCGCATCGGCCCGATGCAGCAGGTGGGCCCGGCCCACGGTCAGCTCGCGGGCGCGCACGCTCACGGGCAGGGGCTCGACGACCACCGGGCCCAGCCGTCGCGAGAGGGCGAGGAGGACGGCGAGGATGATCGCGCACGCCCACAGCGCCAGCGGCAGCGCGAAGTCCGGCAGCCGGTCCAGGAGCGAGGGGTGCTCCTCGGCGAGGGGGTCCGTGGGCGAGGGGACGTACCAGGTGAGGGCGGAGGCGCCGTCGTCCCCGCCGAGGGCGTTCAGGGCGACCGCCGCGTTGTCGAGGTCCCCCACTCCCGCGTTGGTCAGCAGCGTCGCCGAGCCCAGCACCGTGACGCCCTCCCCGGTGACCACGGCCGCGCCGTCGCCATGGCGGAAGCACGCATCGAAGCCGTCCCCCGCGCGGTAGAGGGTCGCGCTCTTCGCGACGTCCTCCGCGGGACCCACGCGGATCTCGCGGGCGTGCAGGGACGCCGCCGCGCAGGAGTCGTCGGCCCCCAGGCTCGTGGTCTCCTTCAGCGACCCGGCGGGACGGATGTCCGGGGCCAGGTGCGCGAGGACGAAGAAGCTCGGGCGCACGAGCACCAGGTGCCCGTGGCCGCTCGCGCGCGCCTCGGCCAGGCGGTCGAGCTGGGCGGCGTCGAGCGCCGAGGGGTCGGTGACCAGCACCGTGCGGCCCTCGGCGAGGGCCTGCGCGGCGTCGGTCGTGTACCGGCGGACCTCGAGGTCCGTGCCCTCGCGCTCGAGGACGCGGGCCACGGCCTTCGAGCCCTGGGGCGTGGGCGCGGCGGGTTCGAGGGGGCCGTCGCGGAAGGTGCCGCGCAGGGCGACGGCGAGCACCGCCGCGAGCACCACGAGGGCGAGCGCGACCGTGAGCACGCGCGTCGAGGCGCGCGGCCCGGTCCGCTCGGGAGCGGCGGGTGCGGCCGGTGCGGCGGCGGAGGTGGTCGGGGCCGTCATGCGGGCTCCGTCTCCCGCAGCTGCGGGGCGGCCTCGGCGAGGTACTCGGCCAGGCGCACCACGTCCTCGGCGCTCTTGGCGTCGACCTGATGACGGGAGTAGGCGGCGGTGTCGAAGACCTGGGCGGCGCGCAGCAGGCGCGTGCGCACGTCGGGGAAGGCCCGGGAGGCCTCGTCGGCCGCCTCGTGCGCGGTCATGCCCTCGGCGAGGTCGAGAAGGGTGCGCTCCTGGAGGTCGCGCACGAGCGCGCGCATGCCCAGGACCGCCGCATCGCCGGGGCGGTGCTCGTCGGCCGCGGCGCGGGCCCGTCGGCGCAGCTCCTGCCCGCTGAGCACGGGATCCGCGTCCAGGCGCGAGGAGACGCTGAGGGCGGTGTCGCGCCGCATGCGCCCGCTGCGGCGCAGCACCGCGAGGAGCGAGAGCGCCACGAGCAGGACGAGGACCGCGAGCACGACGATGAGCACCGTGGAGGCGCCGCCCGCGCCGCCGGTCAGGGAGTCCAGCCAGTCCTCGAGCATCCCCAGGAGCCGGGGGAGGAAGCCCTGGTCGCGGTGGTACTCGCCGCGCGCGAGCTCCTCGAGGACCTTGCGGCGCGCCTCATCGGGATCCACGCTCGCTCACCTGCCGTCCGCGTCCTGCTGCGCACGCCGCAGCGCGATGTCCCAGGACTCGTGGCGCATCCGCAGGTCGGCGTACAGGGCGGTGAGGCCCGAGGCCCAGAACGGCACGGCGACCACGGAGGCCGCGTACGTGCCGAGCATCGAGATCACCATCAGGATGATCATGCCCGGCACGATCGCGGCCATCTGGGTGGACAGCAGGATGATCCCGTAGATGATCATCCCGACGGTCCCGAAGACTCCGCCGATCACCTGCTGCACGAGGGTGTACGAGCCCGTCAGCAGCACGCCGATGCCGAGCGCGCGCCACAGTCGCCGGCCCCGGGTGAGCGCGAAGGAGCGGCGCACGGCGCCCAGCACGCTCGTGTCCTCGAGGACCAGCGCGGGGGTCGAGAACATCGTGCGCGCCCACACCCACAGCGAGGCCAGCAGCCCCAGGACGAGGAACAGCGGCAGCGGCAGGATCGTCCACCAGTGCGCCTCGCGGACGAGGAGCAGCGGCAGGCCGCCGATCAGGGAGACCACCGCGAAGGCCGCGAAGCCCATGAGGGAGACGAGGATCGCCGTGAGCACGGCCCGCGGCCCGTGCGTGCGCAGCGAGCTGCGCAGGGAGGCGTCGTCCGCGCGGGAGCCGACGGCCTCCGCGAGGGTGACCCGGGTGAGGACCACGAGCACCAGCTGCATGGCGATCAGGGTGATCACGCCCGAGACCATGGAGGAGCCGATGGTCGCGAACATGTCCGCGAGCGAGGTGCCGAGCGGCTCGGTCGCGCCCGAGGACCCCGTCGGGTCCTGGGAGACGGACTGGAGCTGCACGGCCGTCGGGGCGACGCCGATGCCCGCCGCCACCGAGTTGAGCACGAAGGCGATGCCCAGCACGATGGCGCTGACGCCGAACACGAGCTTCGGGCGGCGTCGGTAGATGCCGACGGCCGCGGAGAAGATCTCGCCGACCCCCAGCGGACGCAGCGGGAACAGACCCGCGGCCTGGACGAGCTCGCGCTGCACGGGGCCGGGACGACTCTGCGCGTCCGACGGGCCGGGCGCGGGGGAGGCGGGGGAGGGGTGCGTCGGAGCACCTGCTCCGGGAGCGCTCCAGGGTCCGCTCGGTCCGGTCACGTCGCTCACCTCTCGTCGTCCTCGATGGTCCGTGGTCGCGCTGCCCGGCCGGGGCGTCGGCCGCCGGGCGTCCGCCCCACCGTACGGTGCCGCGCGCCTGCGGCGGGTACGACGATGGTCGAGACCTGCGACGACGTCGGTCCACGTCGGACGACGGGACGAATGGCACAATGAGCCCATGACGACGTCCTCACGCATCCTGGTGGTCGATGACGATCATGCGATCGCGGAGATGGTGGGCATCGTGCTGCGGGGCAAGGGCTTCGACGTGGTCACCACGGCCGACGGCGCCTCCGCGCTGGACGCCTTCGACCGCCTCCACCCCGACCTCGTCCTGTTGGACCTGATGCTCCCGGGCATGGACGGCATCGAGGTGTGCCGTCGCCTGCGCCGCCACTCCGGGGTCCCCATCCTCATGCTCACCGCCCGCTCGGACACGGCCGACGTGGTGGAGGGCCTCGAGGCGGGCGCCGACGACTACCTCACCAAGCCCTTCGAGCCCGATGAGCTCGTCGCCCGCATCAAGGCGCGGGTGCGGCGCAGCGAGGCGCCCAGCACCGAGCAGCTGAGCGTCGGCGACCTGGCCATCGACGTCGACGGGCACGAGGTGCGCCGCGACGGCGAGAAGATCCCGCTGACCCCGCTCGAGTTCGAGCTCCTCGTGCAGCTCGCCCGCCGGCCCTGGCAGGTCTTCACGCGGGAGACCCTGCTCAAGGAGGTCTGGGGGTACCGCCACAGCGCCGACACCCGCCTGGTCAACGTGCACGTGCAGCGCCTGCGCTCGAAGATCGAGATCGATCCCGAGCATCCGCGCATCGTCGTCACCGTGCGCGGCGTGGGCTACCGCGCGGGCGGCGCGTCCTGAGCGTCCTGGACGCCCGGGGCGCGCGCATCACGGCCATGGACGCCGCGGATCGGACCGGAGCGGGCGGGCGCGGCGAGGAGCGCGGGCCGACGGAGCCTTCCGGGTGGCAGCGGCTGCGCCTCCTGCTGAGCCGCTACGCCCACCCGCGCCTGTGGCTGGATCCGCGGCGCTGGAGCCTCGCGGTGCGCGTGGTGGCGCTGACGATCCTGCTTGCGGCGATCTCGGTGATGAGCGTCGGCACGTACCTCTCCTCCGTGATCTCCGACGGGCTCTACGAGCAGCGCCGCGTGCAGGTGCTCGAGGAGTCCACGGCGATCCGCCAGGACCTGCTGGACACCCTGAACGGCACCGCGGGCGCCACCTCGACCCAGTCGCAGGACGCGGCCGCGAGCTTCATCCAGGGTCTGCGCAGCACCGACAGCGGGGCCCGACGCGATGCGGCCCTGGTGCCCGTCGACACGACGAGCGCGACCTCCACGATCGCCTCGGACCGGGCGATGCTCGACCTCGTCGACGCGGACATGCGCACATCGGTCGCCGAGAGCTCGGACGCGCTGGTGTGGCGCAGCGTCGGGCGCCCCGACGACTCCGGTGCGACCGAGCCGCAGCTGCTCGTGGGCACCCGCGTCGTGGTGCCCGGCAGCGGCACCTACGACCTGTTCCTGCTGTACTCACTGGGCCAGGAGCAGCAGACCCTGCAGTTCGTGCAGCGGGCCCTGATGGGCGGCGGCGCCGTCATGCTCGCCCTGGTCATGGGCATCGCGATCGTCGTCGCGCGCCTGGTCACCGCGCCCCTGCAGCGCGCCGCGAGCGCCGCGGAGAAGATCGCCGCCGGCGACCTGGGCAGCCGCGTCGAGGCCACGGGGTCCGACGAGATCGCGAAGGTGGGGCGCTCCTTCAACGCCATGGCCAGCAACCTCGAGCAGAAGATCGAAGACCTCACCGAGCTCTCCCGCGTCCAGCAGCGCTTCGTCTCCGACGTCTCCCACGAGCTGCGCACCCCGCTGACGACGATCCGCATGGCGACCTCGGTGCTCGACGAGCACCGCGAGGACTTCACGCCCGAGGTCGCCCGCACCACCGAGCTGCTCTCCGCACAGGTGCGGCGCTTCGACACGCTGCTCGCGGACCTCCTGGAGATCTCCCGATTCGACGCCGGAGCCGCCGTGCTCGACGCTCGGCGCCACGATCTCGGGAATCTCGTCATGCGCGCCGCCGAGGACGCGCGCCCCCTCGCGGGCTCGCGCGGCTCCCTGCTGGACGTCCAGCTGACCTCGCTGTCGACCGAGGCGGTCGTCGACTCCCGGCGCATCGACCGCGTGCTGCGCAACCTGCTCACCAACGCCATCGAGCACGGGGCCGGCCGGCCCGTCGTCGTGCGCACGGGGGCCGACGACCAGGCGGTCGCCGTCATCGTCCAGGACTTCGGCGTCGGTCTCACCCCCGAGGAGGCCGAGCGGGTCTTCGCGCGCTTCTGGCGCGCCGACCCCTCGCGCGCCCGCACCCTGGGCGGGACCGGGCTGGGCCTGGCGATCTCCCTCGAGGACGCCCACCTCCACGGAGGCTGGCTGCAGGCCTGGGGACGCAAGGGCCAGGGCGCCGTGTTCCGCCTGACCCTCCCGCGCCGGCCGGGCACCCAGATCGCGCGCTCGCCGCTCGCCCTCGAGCGCTCGTTCACCGGGCTCGACCGCGGCCAGGCGAGCGTCGGCACGGTCACCGGAGAGATCCCCGTGCGGGCCGACGCGCTGCCGTCCCTCGGTGAGGACACGGAGGCGGACGACGATGCGTGAGATCGGTCGACGCGGACTGCTGCGCGGCGCGGGACTGCTGGGGACGGCGCTCGCGCTCGGCGCGTGCGCGCGCATCCCCACCTCGGGCGACGTGCACCGCGAGAGCCTCTCCGGGGCCGCGGCCTCCGACGTCCCCTACGTGCAGCCGCAGCCACCGGCCGATGGCGCGAGCCCCGAGCAGATCGTCTCGGGCTTCGTGCTCGCGGGCGTCGGCCCCGAGGACGACTTCGGCGTCGCCCGCCAGTACCTCACCTCCGCGGCCCGCGCGAGCTGGGACCCCGCGGCGGGGGTCACCCTGTACTCGGCGGGCACCGAGCTCGCGATCACCGTCGTGGACCGCTCGAGCGTGCGGCTGAGCGTGCAGGCCGTGGGGCACGTCGACCGCGCGGGCGTGCGCACCCTCTACGGCGGCGCGAGCGCGCGCGAGGTCGAGCTCGGCGTGGTGAAGGAGGACGGGCAGTGGCGGATCAGCGATCCGCCCGCCGGCATCTTCCTCTCCGACTCCGCGTTCTCCCTGCTGTTCCGCGCCGTGCGCCTCTACTTCCTCGACCCCCGGCAGATCCACCTGGTGCCCGATCCGCGCTGGTTCTTCGCGCGCGACGTCACCGCCTCGGCCCTCAGCGCGCTCGAGTCCGGTCCCACCGCGCCCTTCACCAAGGCCGTGCGCACCGCGATCCCCGAGAGCGCGCACCTGGGCTCGGCGCCCGTGAGCGCGGGCGGCGACGGCGTCCTCCAGCTCGAGCTGCCCGGGACCATCACCTCTCTCGGCGCGGACGCGCGCGATCTCGCGATCGCCCAGATCCAGGCGACGCTGCGCTCGGTGCCTGCGCTCTCGGACGTGAAGCTGCTGCGCGAGGGGAAGGACCTCGAGCCTCCCGCCGACGGGCCCTCGCGGGCGCTGCCCGGACACCGGCCGATCGCCGCCGGAGCGCAGGGCGTCGTCTCCCTCGCGGACGTCGGCGCCGGGGCGAAGGCGGAGCAGATGATCCCCGCCCTGGCGAAGGAGACCGTGCACGCCCCGGCGATGTCCCAGGCCTCCCCGCTCGCGGCCGCCCTGCGCAAGGACCGCTCCGCGGTGGTCCTGTGCTCGAGCGACGGCAGCATCCCCCGTCGGGAGGTGGCCGTCGGCGCGGACCTGCTGCCCCCGCGGATCGACGACGCGGGCTTCGTGTGGTCGCCGACGCGCACGGCCTCGGGCGCGCTGCTCGCCCTGTCCAGCCGCAGCACGCAGGAGGACGCGAAGGTCGACGCGAGCTGGCTGGACGGCCGCCGGCTGCTCTCCTTCGACATCGCGGCCGACGCCACCCGCGTGCTCGTGCTCTCGAGCGACGACGGCACCCCGCGCCTGGACCTGAGCGCCGTGGTGCGCGACGAGCACGGCGTCCCCCGCGCCCTCGCCGAGCCCGTGCAGCTGCCCACCGCCCTCTCCTCCCTGCGCATGGCCACCTGGTACGACGAGTCCACCGTGCTGCTGCTGGGCGAGGACACGGAGAGCGCGGCGCCACGGGCCCAGATCATGGGCCTGCAGGAGGACGGAGATCGCCTGCCCGCGCCGCCGGCCACGGTCGACTGGGTGGCGGGCACCGGGGTGACCGTCGCCGTGTGGGCGACCACGAGCGACGGCCGGCTGCTGCGCGTCGAGGGATCCTCCTGGGGCGACGTCGACATGGACGCGCGCGACCCCTCCTTCTACTGACGCTTCTCCTGACGTCGGGCGGCGGGCGCGCTGCCGGGTGCCGGTTGCCGGTCCTCCCCAGAGGCCTTTCGTCCACAGTCTGAGCCCGGTTCCGGCAGGGCGACGACACGGGTGCTGTGCTGGACGGATGACGGACCCCACCCGCGCCGCGGCGCTGCTCGGCGCGATCGTGCGCGAGACCTGCGGCCTGCTCGTGCCGCTCGAGTGCCCCTGCGGCAGCGAGGGGCGCCTGCTGTGCGAGGACTGCGCCGCGCTGCTCGCCGCCGAGGCCCGCCGGGTGGAGGCGGTCTGCGATGCGCTGCAGATCGTGCAGGACGTCCGGGTCCGCGCGGGGGAGGACGGCGCCCCCGCGGGCGTGGACCATCGCGCGCTGCTGCCGGTGATGGCGCTCGGAGAGTACGCGGGGCCCCTCCAGGACCTGGTGCTGGCGTGGAAGAACGGCGGCAGGGCCCACCTGGTCCCGCTCCTCGCACGGGGCCTCGCCCCGGCGGCCCGGGCGCTCGCGGAGGCGGCGGCGGGGGAGTTCGGCCATAGTCCCGATCCCGATCCCGTTGCCGCGCCCGTGCTCGTGCCGGTGCCCAGCAGGCTCGGATCCCGCGTGCGGCGCGGGGAGGACCACACCGCCCAGCTGGCCTCCGCGATCTCGCGCCGCACGGGCCTGCCGTGGGAGGCGCTGCGCGGCAGGCTCGGCGAGGGGCAGGAGGGACGCACGGCGCGTCAGCGCCGTCGGCGCCACCTCGCCGTGCGCGGCGGGGCGCTGTCGCGCACGCGGCGCGAGGGCGCACCGGTGATCCTCGTGGACGACGTGGTGACCACGGGCGCGACTCTGCGGGCGAGCGCCGAGGCGCTCGGGCGGCTGGGCATCGGGGTCGTCGGGGCGGTCGTGGTGGCCTCTGCGCGTCTGCCCGCCACTCGGACGTTCCCCTGACGTCACCCAGGATTCCGTGCCATGCTGTACGTCACGCTCGCAGCGGACGAGTGGATCCCTCGCACGAGGAGGTGGCAGTCGGACCAGCCAATGCGGCCGGGCTGATCATCGGCCGCGTTCGTTCGAATGAGGAGGACCTCATGGAGATCAACGTCGTCGGACGCCACATGGACGTCCCGGAGCGCTTCCACCGCCATCTGTCGGAGAAGCTCGAGAAGGTCACCCAGCTCGCACCCGCGGTCATGCGGGTGGACGTGGAGCTCTCCGAGGAGAGCAACCCGCGCCAGGCCGATCAGGCAGCCCGCGTGGAGATCACCGTGCATGACGACGGCGCCGTGATCCGCTCGGAAGCCCGGGCCGATGACCTCTACGGCGCGCTCGACGTCGCCTACGGCAAGCTGTTCGAGCGCCTGCGGCGCGCCCGCGACCGCCGCAAGGACCATCGCCGCGGCCGTTCCCGCGGGCACGGCGCCGAGAGCGTGCGGACCATGGGGCACACCGGGGAGATCCCGCTGCTCCCCGAGGACTCGGTGGCCGCGGCGTCGGCCGACGAGGCCCCCGCGGCCGCGGACGAGGACGAGACCAGCGAGGCGGCCGACGAGAGCCCCGTCGTGATCCGCGAGAAGAAGCACAAGGCCGCCCCCATGAGCATCGACGATGCCCTGAACCGCATGGAGCTCGTGGGCCACGACTTCTACCTCTTCATCGACGAGGCGACCGGGAACCCCAAGGTGGTCTACCGCCGCAAGGGATGGAGTTACGGCGTCATCGAGCTCGAGCGCGTGGAGGAGGTCGCCCTCGACATCGACCCCGAGGACGAGCTCGCCGCCCGCAGCGCCTGAGAGACCAGCGCCCTGCGCGCCGCGCAGTGCGCCACCGACCATCGACCCCCGCATGCTCCGCCCGTCGCGCTCCCCGCGGCGGGCGGAGCCGCGTGCAGCGCCGTTCTGTCCCACCCTGCTCCTAGGATCGGATCCATGCCCGAGCGACTGAGCTGGAGATCCGCCCGCCGCATCGCCCTGCGCGCGCAGGGCATCGGCGGCCGCCGCGCCGACGACCTGCCCGCGCGCTCCGCGAGCCGGCGCAGCCTCGAGCGGACCCTCGAACGCACCCACCTGCTGCAGATCGACTCGGTGAGCGTGTTCGCCCGGGCCCACCACATGCCCGTGTTCACCCGGCGCGGCTGCTGGGACGTGGACGTCCTGGACCGTGCGAGCCGGCCAGGCCGCGGGCGTCTCGTCCAGGAGGCCCTCGCGCACGAGGCCGCCTTCACGACCGCCGAGGTCCACTCCCTGCTGGGCTTCCGCCGCGAGCGCGCCGCGCGCAGGGACTGGGGCGCCGTGCGCCGCGCCGCCGGGTCGGACGCCGGGGCGATGCGCCGCGTGCTCGACGTCATCGCCGAGCACGGGCCGATCAGCGCCGCCGCCGTCGCCCGCCTCGTCGGCGACGACGAGAAGCCCGCCGAGGGCTGGGGATGGCGCCGTTCGGACACGCAGTGGCTCGTCGAGTACCTCTTCCGCGCCGGTCACGTGGACTGCGTCGGGCGCAGCGCCCAGTTCGAGCGGCTCTATGCGGCCGACGCGGGCGCGCCGCTGCCGGACCACGCCTCGTCCTCCGACCCGGAGGGCCGGAAGGATGTGACGGGCGCGGAGGGCGCGGGCAGCGACCCGGACCCGTCGGCGGCGCAGGGAGAGCTCACGCGCCGCGCCGCGAAGGCGCTTGGGATCGCCTCCCCGGCCGATATCGCCGACTACTTCCGGCTGCGCGCCGCCGAGGTCGCCCCGCACATCCGGGACATGGTCGCGACCGGGACCCTGCGGGAGGTCACCGTGCGCCGCGGATCCCAGGACCTCCAGCTGCTGCTGCACCACGAGGCGCCGCGGCCTGCCCCCGTCACCGCGGCCGCCCTCGTGAGCCCCTTCGACCCCGTCGCCTTCCACCGTCCCCGCCTGCGCGACCTCTTCGACGTCGAGTACCGGATCGGGATCTACACGCCGCGCGCCCAGCGCACCCACGGGTACTACGCCCTTCCTTTCCTGCTCGACGATCGGATCGTCGCCCGCGTGGACCTGCGCAGCGACCGCCGGCGCGGGGTCCTCGAGGTCTGCGAGGCGCACCTCGAGCCGCTGCCCACGATGAGCGCCCGCGAGAGCGTGCCGGGCGCCGACGAGGTCGCTCCCGCGCTCGCCGAGGAGCTGGGCCGCGCCGCGCGCTGGCAGGGCCTGACGAGCATCGAGGTGCTCGGCGTCGGCGACCTCGCCCCCGCGCTCGCGGAGATGCTGTCGTAGACGTCCTCGGATCCCCGCCCCGCCGTGTGCCCTGTGGCACGGCGCTCGCAGGAGAGGGCACGTAGGATGGGGCGGCGCCGCGCCCTCCGGGGCCGTCGGCGTCCGCGCACTGCCGACCCGCCCCGCGGGCCGGAACACCATCCGCCCTCCCGGGCGGACGAGACGAACCGGGCCGGTCACGGTCCACCCCGAGGAGCACGAGTGGTCAACCTCTTCGACACGATCCTGCGCGCCGGCGAAGGCCGCGAGCTGCGCAGGCTCACCACCATCTCCCGTCGCGTCGACGACGCGGCCGCGATCTACGAGGACTACAGCGACGAGGAGCTGCGCGAGGAGTCCGTGCGCTTCCGCGAGCGCCTCGAGGACGGCGAGACCCTCGACGACATCCAGGTCGAGGCCTTCGCCGCCGTGCGCGAGGCCGCGAGCCGCACCCTGGGCCAGCGCCCCTACGAGGTGCAGGTGATGGGCGGCGCGGCGCTGCACCGCGGTCGCATCGCCGAGATGAAGACCGGTGAGGGCAAGACCCTTGTCGCGACCCTCCCCGCCTACCTCAACGCCCTCGCGGGCAAGGGCGTGCACGTGGTCACGGTCAACGACTACCTCGCCTCCTACCAGAGCGACATCATGGGACGCGTGTTCCGCGCCCTGGGGCTGAGCACGGGCTGCATCGTCTCCGGGCAGAAGCCCGAGGAGCGCCGCGAGCAGTACGCCGCGGACATCACCTACGGCACGAACAACGAGTTCGGCTTCGACTACCTGCGCGACAACATGGCGCTGAGCGCCGACGAGCGCGTCCAGCGCGGCCACTTCTTCGCGATCGTCGACGAGGTCGACTCGATCCTCATCGACGAGGCCCGCACGCCGCTCATCATCTCGGGCCCCGCCTCCGGCGACGCCAACAAGTGGTACGCGGAGTTCGCGAAGGTCGTCCAGCTGCTGCGCCGCGACCGCGACTACGAGGTCGACGAGAAGAAGCGCACCGTGGGCGTGCTCGAGACCGGCATCGACAAGGTCGAGGACCACCTGGGGATCGACAACCTCTACGAGTCCCTGAACACCCCCCTGATCGGCTTCCTGAACAACGCCATCAAGGCCAAGGAGCTGTTCAAGAAGGACAAGGACTACGTGGTCCTCAACGGCGAGGTGCTCATCGTCGACGAGCACACCGGCCGCATCCTCGCCGGTCGCCGCTACAACGAGGGCATGCACCAGGCCATCGAGGCCAAGGAGGGCGTGGCGATCAAGGCCGAGAACCAGACGCTCGCCACGATCACCCTGCAGAACTACTTCAAGCTCTACGAGAAGCTGTCGGGCATGACCGGCACGGCCGAGACCGAGGCCGCCGAGTTCATGAACACCTACAAGCTGGGCGTGGTGCCGATCCCGACCCACAAGGACATGATCCGCAAGGATCAGGTCGACAAGGTGTTCCGCACCGAGAAGGCCAAGTTCGACGCGGTCGTCGAGGACATCGTCTCCCGCCACCACCAGGGTCAGCCCGTGCTCGTGGGCACCACGAGCGTCGAGAAGTCCGAGTACCTCGCGAAGCTGCTCAAGGCCCAGGGCGTGGACCACGAGGTCCTCAACGCGAAGAACCACGCGCAGGAGGCCGCGATCGTCGCCATGGCCGGCGCGAAGGGCGCCGTCACGGTCGCCACCAACATGGCCGGCCGCGGCACCGACATCATGCTCGGCGGCAACGTGGAGTTCATGGCCCACCGCGCGCTCAAGGAGCGCGGCCTGGACCCGGAGGAGGACTCCGAGGCCTACGAGGAGGCGTGGGACGACGCGATCGCGGAGGCCGAGTCCCAGGTCTCCGCGCAGCACGACGAGGTCGTCGAGGCCGGCGGCCTCTACGTGCTGGGCACCGAGCGCCACGAGTCCCGGCGCATCGACAACCAGCTGCGCGGCCGCTCCGGCCGCCAGGGCGATCCGGGCGAGTCCCGCTTCTACCTCTCGCTGCAGGACGACCTCATGCGCCTGTTCAACGCGGGCGCGGCCGAGACCCTGCTGGCCCGCGGCGGCGTCGACGAGTCGGTCCCGCTGACCGGCCGCATGGTCTCCTCCGCGATCCAGCGCGCCCAGCAGTCCATCGAGTCGCGCAACGCGGAGATCCGCAAGAACGTCCTGAAGTACGACGACGTCCTCACCAAGCAGCGCAAGAAGATCTACGAGGAGCGCACCCGCATCCTCGAGGGCGAGGACCTCGGGGAGCACGTCGGGCGCTACATCGACGAGGTCATCGGCGGTGCGGTCGACGCGGCCACGCGCGGCGTCACCCCCGAGGACGTCGACCTCGAGGAGCTCTGGGGCACCCTGCGACCCACCTACCCCGTCTCGATCTCCGCGGAGGAGCTCGTCGAGGAGCACGGCGGCAAGGAGAACCTCGACGCCGCGACCCTGCGCGAGGAGATCCTCTCCGACGCGCACCTGGCCTACGAGAACCGTCGGGCCGAGCTCGGCGAGGACGCGATGGACCAGCTGCAGCGCCGCGTGCTGATGTCGGTCATGGACCGTCGCTGGCGCGAGCACCTCTACGAGATGGACTACCTCAAGGAGGGCATCGGCCTGCGCGCCATGGCCCAGCGCGACCCGCTCATCGAGTACGAGCGCGAGGGCCACCTGATGTTCAGCGACATGATCGCGGGCATCAAGGAGGACGCGGTCGGGTACATCTTCAACCTCGAGGTGCAGGTCCAGCCCGCTCCCGTCGTGCCGCAGTCCGTCTCCGACCTGGTGACCAAGGCCGCCGGCGCGGTCGGCGCCCTCGCCGGGACCCCCGCGTCGGAGGCGTCCGAGGACGCTTCGGGCGAGGACGGGACGGCCGAGGACGGGACGGCAGACGGCGAGCCGGCGGACGACGCGGCGGACGCGGCCCCTTCCGTGACGCTGCGGGCGAAGGGACTGGACGAGGGGCCGAGCGCACGCGAGCTGCGCTACTCCTCGGCCGAGGGCTCCGGCGCCCAGGACGTCTCCTCGCTCTCGAGGGCCGAGCGCCGACGTCGCGAGCGTCAGCAGCGCAAGCAGGACTCGAAGAGCGCGCAGGGCTCCTCGAGCGCGCGCGGCTCCGATTCGCCCACGGCGTCCGGCGGGAACACCAGCGGTCCCTCGCGCGGGCGGCGCGCCAAGCGCTCCTGACGCCCCGGGGGAGGGTCAGCCGACCTCCAGAACGGTGACCCTCCACCCGGTGTGCCGCAGCTCCCAGCGCATGGCGAGGAATCGTGCGCGGTCGGCGTCGCGCACCACGGTGCTCGCCTCGACGACCCCGGAGGTGACCACGCAGGTGCGGGTCCCGGAGATCGCCAGGCGCACGCGCGGAGTGCGGCCGGTGAGGCCGCGGATCCTGCGGGTGAGCGCCGCGCGCCGCGCCAGATAGGCCGAGACCTCCGGGGTGACCAGCCGGGAGAGCGTGCTCACCGGCCGGGAGTCGCGCACGATCTCGACCGCGCAGCGGGCCACGCTCTCCACGAGCCGGAGGCCGTCCTCGGGGTCGCGCGGATCCACGCCCGCGACGAGCTGCTGATCGGTGGGCACGAGGCCGTCCGTCGTGGTCATGAGTTCTCCTGGGAGGTGGGGAGGGCATCGGGGACGGTGAGCACCTGTCCGGGCTCGATGTGGTCGGGGTCGGGGCCGATGACGTCGGCGTTCGCGGCGAAGAGCTCGGGCCAGGCCGCTGAGATCTCCTCGGGGGAGTCCGGGCCGACGCCCATGAGGTCATCGCTGATCGACCAGAGCGAATCGCCGTCCTTCACGACCACCGTGAGGGTGTCCGGCCGCCCGCTGTCATCGGAGCTGCTGTCATCGGCGTTGCTGTCATCGGCACCGGTGGCGCCGGACCCGGCGGGGGTGTCCTGGCCGTCCGCGGGGGCCTCCTGATCGCCCCAGCCGAGGCCCGGGAGCTCCTCGCCGCCGGCGTCCGGCTGATCCGTGGGCTCCTCGGGCGACGGTGCGTCGGGCTCGGCGGGCAGCTGGGCGGAGGGGGTGTGATCCGTGTGCTCGGGCGGTGGATCCTGCGAGCCGGGAAGGCGCATCAGCGGAGCCTCGGCGGGCGCCGAGGTGAGAGAGGCCGTCGACCCCGCCGCGCTCGTGACCCCGACCGGCGTGCCCTGGGCCTGCGCGGGCCCCGCCAGGAGACCGGCGGCCGCCGTGGTCACGGCGAGCGTCGCCAGCGCGCGGGAGGCGAGGCTCGGCGCGAGCACGCGCAGCGCCCGCAGCAGCGCTCTCGAGCCCGCGGCATCGGCCCCTCGCAGCACCACCACGGCAGCGAGGGCGTGCACGAGGGCGAGGTACGCGCACAGCAGGACGCCGAGGGCCGCGACCGCGAGCAGCACGAGCGCCATGAGCGCGTCGGTGCCGTAGCTCGAGCGCGCCTCGACCTGCAGGGCGGCGGCCGCCCTCAGGAGGACCGCGCCGGCGGCGAGCGAGGCGATGGCGATCAGCGGCAAGGCCAGCGCGGCGCGCCGACCGGTCGCCCTGGGCGTCACGTGCGTGCTCGGTCGGTCCGTCGTGCTCATCTTGTCCCCTCGCCATGCGCACCGGCAGACCGCCGATGTCGTGAGTACGCGTTCATCCATGTCATTTGATGCAGTTTGCTGTCGTATGAAGCGATGTGCGGGAATCTATCGCGATGTGATGTGAAGCGCAAACGTGCTCGTGGCAGCGCTTAGAGTGGGCGGATGAGCCTGGAGCGGATGTTCGAGGACCTCGAATCGCGCATGGACCACCTCGAGAGCGAGGAGCGGCGCGCGGTCACCGAGGAGCTCACGCGCGCCGAGCGCGCGCAGGTGCTCGTCCTCGATCGCCTGCGCGGCGCGGTGGGGCATGACATCCGGGCGCACCTGCGCGACGGTGCGGTCGTCGGGGGAGAGATCGTCGAGGTCGGCGCCGACTGGGTGCGGCTGCGGTCCCGGGCCGACGCGCGCTCCACGTGGGCGGTGCTCGGCGCGATCGTGCTGCTCGAGGACCTGCCTGATCGTGTGCGCGAACCAGGCAGCACGCGACTTCGCCCCCCGGGGCTCGGCACGGCGCTGCGGGCACTCGCACGGGACCGTGCGCTCGTGCACGTGCGCACGGCGGCGGGGGAGATGCAGGGCCGGATCTCGGGCGTGGGTCAGGACGCCCTGGATCTCCGTCTGCTGCCCTCGGGCGAGCAGCGCCCGGCCTCCGGGGCGCGCGGGGTGACGATCCTGCTCTCGGGGATCCTCTCGCTCACCGCGCAGCGGCCGGACTGATCAGGTCAGCGCTCGCTGCGGTGCGGGGCCGACGAGGTCTGCGGCGCTTCCGTGCGCTCCTGCTCGAGGAAGGTCTCCGTGGCGGCATAGGAGCGCTCGATGTACGCCTCGAGCTCCGAGAGCTCGACGCGCCACTGCCCGCGACCGCCCACCTTGATCGCGCGCAGCTCGCCGGAGCGCACCAGGGCATAGGCCTGGGACGCGGAGATCGAGAGCTGCTCGGCGACGTCGGAGAGCGGGATGAAACGCGTGGTCATGGGTCTCCTCGGAAGGGGAAGGGCCTCATTGTCGCACCCGTGCGCTCTCGGATCCTGAGCATTGTGGACGAGTGGTCGCGGACGCCGGACAGTGCTCCGCTCGGTGCCTCGTCGTCCACAGGATCGATCGGCGGGCGGCGCGTGGACGAGCAGTGCCGTAGCCTCTCGCTCGAGGGCCGGATCCCCTGAGTCCGCCGGCCCCGCCCGCTCCCCGGAGGTAGCTCTCGTGCCCCCTGCCCCTTCTCTCATGCGCCTGCGCCGACCTCGCTGGAAGGATCCGCGCCTCCTCGTCGGCATCCTGCTGGTCGTCCTCAGCGTGCTGCTGGGCGCCCTGCTCGCCTCGCGCGCCTCGGCGACCACGACGGTGCTCGTCGCGCGCGACGAGGTGGTGGTCGGCGATGAGATCGGCCCCGACGCCTTCACCACGGCCGAGGTCCGCCTCGGCGACCAGTCCGCGCGCTACGCTTCCTCGCCCGGGGACATCCCCGAGGGGTCCACGGCCCTGCAGTCCGTGCACTCCGGGGAGCTGCTGCCCGTCTCCGCGATCGGCCAGGGAGGCGGGGGCGACCTGCGCCCCGTCGTCATCCCCGTCGACAGCGCGGTCGCGGACTCCGTGAGCCCGGGCCGTCCCGTCGAGCTCTGGCGCACAGCGGCCGACGAGCAGGACAGCGATGCCCTCGCGGAGAAGCTCGTGGACGGCGCCACCGTGCGTCGCGTGTTCGAGGGCAGCACCCTGGGCATGCGGTCCATGAGCGTCGAGGTGCTCGTCCCGGCCGACGATCTCCCCGAGGTGCTCGAGGCCCTGGGATCCGGCGACAGGATGGACGTCATCGGCGTGCCCGGCGACCAGCAGGCCGGCTCATGATCGACATCGTGCTGTGCGCCTCCGGGCGCGATGAGGTGAGGATCGTCCACGACGTGGCCCGGGGGTCCTCCGGGAGGGCGCGGATCGTGCGGCGCTGCGCCGATCTCGCCGAGACGGCGGCCGTCGTGGCCGCCGGCATCGGCGACGTCGTCGTCATAGATCTCGCCGTGCGGGGTCTGGACCGCGAGGCCGCCGCCGAGATGCTGCGGGGCGGGGCGGGCGTCGTCGGCCTGCGCAGCGAGGAGGGTGCGGCGGCCCGCACCTCGCTCGGCCTGCGGATCGTCGTGGACGCCTCGGCCGACGTCGAGGAGCTGCTCGAGGCATGCGAGCGCGCCCTGCGGCCCGAGTCGGAGGAGGAGTCCGCCGGCGACGCGTGGGTGCAGGACACCGCCGATGGTCTCGAGGACCTGCCGCCGCAGCGGGCGCCGCTGATCGTGACCTGGGGGCCGGGAGGCGCGCCGGGCCGCTCGACCGTCGCCGTGAACCTCGCGGCCGAGCTCGCCGACGCCGGCGAGCCGACCGTGCTCGTGGACGCCGACACTCACGGACCTTCCCTCAGCCAGATGCTCGGCGTCCTCGACGAGTCCCCGGGTCTCGTGGCGGCCTGCCGCGCCGCCGCCCGGGGCACGCTCGACGACGAGACCCTCGATGCGCTCGTCCCCGCGGTGCGCGGGCGTCTCCACCTGCTCAGCGGAATCGGCGTGCCCGCCCGCTGGGCGGAGGTCCACCGCAGCTCCCTCGAGGACGTCTGGGAGGCACTCGCGGACCGCGGCGGCGCCGTGGTCGTGGACGTCGGGGCCCCTCTCGAGGAGGACGAGGACCTCAGCTACGACACCGCGGCCCCGCAGCGCTGCGCGGCGTCGCTCAGCGCCGTGCGCCGCGCCGACGTGCTGCTCGCCGTGGTCTCCTCCGACCCGGTCTCGATCACGCGCCTGGTGAGGGAGCGCGAGCGGCTCGACGAGATCGGCGCCGGGCCGCTGCACGTGGTCATCAACCGCGCGGGGCCGCCCGCACGCGGGGAGAGGGTCGAGGAGCTGCTGCGCTCGCGCATGGACGTGGCCTCCGTGACGATCCTGCCGGAGGAGGCGACCACCTGCCGCCGCGCCGCCTGGGACGGCGCGCTGCTCGCGGAGGCGGCGCCGCGCAGTCCCCTGCGCAGGGGACTGCGCGACCTCGCCGCCCGGGTGCGCGCGGAGCATGCCGCCGACGAGCGAGAGGGGAGCGGAGCCGTCGCGGAGGCCGCCGACGCGGGCGGCGCGGACCCGGAGCGCGCGGGCGCCGGCGTGGCAGGATGAGAGCCATGAGGATCTTCGCGCCCGTCGGACCCGCCGATCATGACGCCCTGCGCTCCGGCGCCGCGCGGATCGCGCTCGAGACGGGGCGCCTCGTCTGGGGCGTCTCCGATGCCGCCCGCGCCGAGCGCGCGGAGGAGGACGTCGAGGAGCTCGAGTACGACGCGCTCCAGGACGCCGTGTTCAGCGCGCTGGGACAGGTCGACCCGCGGATGCGGGCGCTGGTCCTCGCCGGCGACGTGCCGGACGCCTCCCTGGCCGACGCGAGCGAGGTCGGCGGAGCGTTCGGGCTGCGCCTCGCCCGCGAGGGCGCCCTCGTGATCGCGAGCGCTCACGCCACTGAGCTCGACGCCGCGGCGGCCGAGGTCGACGACACCGACCCCGCGCTGCTCTGGTTCGATGCGAGCGAGCTGCCCGCTGCGCTCGACTACGCGGAGGCGCCGCTGCGGTAGTCCTCGGCCGAGCGCTCCTCGGCCCGCAGCACCTTCGTCACGTACGGCAGCGCGGCCTTCTCGAGCCGGCCGCCCAGCAGCGGGACCTTCGCCGTGAAGTCCCCGTCGATGCTCACGGCGGAGTTCTCCCCGGCGGGCCGCAGCTTGAGATTCCCGTGCATCGAGGCGGGGGCGCCCTGCACGGTCAGCTCGATGGTGCCCAGGCGCGCACCGCCCTCGGCAGGGGCCTGCCAGGACTGCACCTCGAGGATCTTCACGCTCCTGCCCACGAGCGAGCGGGCGATGTCCGGGATGCCCTCGGTGGCCAGCTCGAGATGCGTGGTGACGGTGAAGGCGCCGGCAGGATCCCCCTCCACCTCCGAGGTCGCGGACTCCGCGTGCAGGGTGCGGCCGCGGATCCGGGTGTAGGCGGGATCGGCGTACATCGCCGCGGCCGCCTCGGGCGGCATCGGCAGGTTCAGGTTCTCGCTCAGGCGCATGCTCCCACTATGCCAGCTGGGCCGGCCCGCTGACCGCCTCGTCCCCGCCTCGTCCACGTCTCTTCCCCGCCTCGTCCCCGCCGGGGCGGCCCGTGCGGGAGTCCGGAGCCGGGCACCCGCGCGGAGCACCCCTGCACAGGACCTATCCTGGCCGTATGCCGAGTCTCGCCAAGTACCTCTCCGACGTGCCGGACATGGATGAGAAGACCTCCGAGTGGCTGCAGCTCCTGGTGGGGGACTGGGCCCTGCTGTCGGACCTGCTGCGCGCGGACCTCGTTCTGTGGGTCCGCACGCCGGCCGGCGCGCTCGCGGTCGCGCACTGCCGGCCGTCGACCGGCGCCACCGTCTACTACGAGGACCCCGTGGGGATCGAGGCCGACCCCGAGGAGAAGCCGCTGGTGCGCGCGGTCCTGGACGGCGAGGAGCCGTACTTCGAGCCCGCTGTGGTGATGCGGGAGGGCCAGGAGGCGCTGCGCCAGCTCGCCCCCGTCCGCCACGAGGGGCAGACCATCGGCGTGCTCACCATCGAGGCCCCTGTGCCCGCCGGCGAGCCCAGCCGCAACGAGACCCGCCAGCACGAGCTGGGCGAGCGGCTGCTGCGGATGATGGGGGAGGGCGCCTACCCGATCGCCGGAGCCCCGATCCCCCCGCGCCGCGGTGCGCCGCGCGTGGGCGACGGCATCGTCGAGCTCGATGCGCAGGGCGTGATGATCTGGGGGTCGCCGAACGCGCTGTCGGCCTTCCATCGCTTCGGCGTCGCCGGTGACATGACCGGCAGCACGCTCGCCGAGCTCACCACGGAGCTGCTGCAGACGCGCGCGCCCGTCGACGAGTCGCTGCCGCTCGTGCTCATGGGGCGCGCGGCCTGGCGCTCGGACATGCAGGCCCGCGGCGGGACGCTCTCGCTGCGAGCGATCCCGCTGACCGCAGGCGGCAAGCGCGACGGCGCGATCATCCTGGTGCGCGACGTCAGCGAGCTGCGCCGCCGCGAGCGCGAGCTGATCACCAAGGAGGCGACCATCCGGGAGGTGCACCACCGGGTGAAGAACAACCTCCAGACCGTGGCCGCCCTGCTGCGCCTGCAGTCGCGGCGGATGAAGAGCGACGAGGCCCGCGACGCGCTCGCCGAGGCGCAGCGCCGGGTCGCCACCATCGCGCTCGTCCACGAGTCGATGCTGCAGGGCAGCGAGGAGGCCGTCTTCTTCGACGAGGTCATCGAGCGCTGCCTGCGCCTCGCCGTCGACGCCGCGAGCGCGACCGTGCACCGCGAGGGGGCCGACGTCACGGACCCGCACCAGGTCGAGGTGCGCACCCAGCGCGTCGGCAAGGTCGGCTCCGTGCGGCCGGAGGAGGCGACCCCGCTCGCGCTCGTGGTCACCGAGCTCGCGACCAACGCCGTGGAGCACGGGCTCTCGGAGACCGGCGGCACGCTCACCATCCGCGCGGAGCGCACCGGCAGCCACCTCGTGATCCACATCGAGGACGACGGCGCGGGCATGAAGTCCGCCCAGCCCACCGGGCTCGGCACGAACATCGCCCAGACCCTCGTGCAGGGCGAGCTCGGGGGGACGCTGGACTGGGAGAACCGTCCCGAGGGCGGCACCCGGGCGACGATCGACGTCTACCTCGACCCCGTCAGCGTGGATGCCGCGAACGCCTGAGGCGGTGTCCGTCGGCCGCCCGCGTCCGACGGTCCTCGCGGAGTCCTGACATGCGACGACGGGCGACCCCCGGAGGGATCGCCCGTCGTGGAAGCTGCGGTGGCCGGGTCAGCCGGCGCGGCGAGCGCGCGCGTTGCGGCGCTTGAGGGATCGGCGCTCGTCCTCGGAGAGGCCTCCCCACACGCCCGAGTCCTGGCCGGACTCGAGGGCGAACTTCAGGCAGGAGGTCATCACGTCGCAGCGCTGGCACACCGCCTTGGCCTCCTGGATCTGGGTGATCGCGGGACCCGTGTTCCCGATCGGGAAGAACAGCTCGGGGTCCTGGGTCAGGCATTCCGCGCGGTGGCGCCAATCCATCTGCTACTCACTTTCCGGTCACCCCGCAGCGGCTCGGGAGCCACGGCGCGGCAGGTGGTCGCCTTCGGCAAGGCGATACGGATCTACGGGCGGACCGATGCCGAAGCGGCCGATCCTGGGTTCCCTCCATTGTCGGAGGCCTCGCGGTGGGGGACAAGAGCGCACGGGCACGACCTGGGTGGCACTTCCCACAGCGCCGTGAGCGCCCGGGGACTGCTACGGGGCGCTCCCGGTGCGGCGCGCGTCGGTAGGGTGCAGCACATGGCCTCCTCCGGATCCTCGTCCCCCTCGCCCCGCGGGAATGCTCCGCGTCCCGCCACGACGGAGGACCGACCGGGCGCGCGGCGCCTGGGGACCGTGCTGCTGGGCGCCGAGGCGCTGTGCCTGCTCCTCCTCGGCGGCTTCATGATCACGCGGGTCGGCTCGCAGGACGTCGGCGCGTCCCTCGCGATCGGCCTGGCCGTGTTCATCCTGCTCTTCGCGATCGCGGTCGGCCTCGCCGCGCTCTCGCTCTCGCGCCGTGGCCGCTTCGGGCTCGGCTTCGGCGTCACCTGGCAGCTGTTCCAGGCGCTCGTCGCGGCGAGCATGCTGCGTGCCGCCATCGTGGTCGTGGGCGGGATCGGCATGCTGCTGGCGATCGCGACCTTCGTGGTGCTGCTGATGCTCGTGCGCGCGACCCCGCTCCCGTTCGACGACGAGGATGCGAAGAACGGACGCGGCCCCCGCGGCTGACGCCGCGAGGGCCGGAGTCCACCGGGACGGTCCCGACTACTCGTCGGCCGAGGCGAGGGCCTGCGCCGGGGCCGTGCGCGCCGCCCGACGGCCCGGCAGCACCGAGGCCAGCAGCCCCGCCGCGAGCGCGAGGCAGAGGACCAGTGCGATCTGCCCCCACGGGATCGTGACCTGCAGCGGGAACTGCCCGCCCAGGATCGTCGCGATCCCCAGGACCCCGTAGACCGAGCCGAGCACGATCCCGACCGCCGCTCCCACGAGGGCCAGCAGCAGTCCCTCCCAGGCGAGCATCGCGCGCATCTGGCCGCGCGTGGTGCCCAGGGCCCGCAGGAGGGCGTTCTCCCCGGTGCGCTCGATCACCCCGAGGCTCAGCGTGTTCGCGACGCCGACGAGGGCGACGAGCACGGCGACGGCGAGCAGCGCGACGGTGATGCCCAGCAGCACCGTGAGGATCTGCCCGTAGCTCTCGCGCTCGACGCCGGCGGCGTCGACCTGCGCGTCCGGGGCGCCGTGCTGCGCGAGGGTGTCCTGGATGCCGGTGACGATGCCCATGGCGTCCTGGCCCTCGCGCGCGGCGGATCCCTTCTCGGCGAAGGCCGCGAACAGGGCGGGCTGGGCGTCCTTCCCGACGAGCGCCGTGAGGGTGCTCGGGGTGACGATCGACATCTGCAGGTTGGAGTCCACCTTCACGCGCAGCTCGTGCGAGGCGCCGTCGGCCCCGTCGACCTGCAGCACCTGGCCGTCGTGGACGCCGAAGCGCTCCGCGCGCTCCTCGCCCAGCAGCACGGTGCCGTCCTCGAGGGAGTCGGCGAGGTCGGGGCGGTGGGAGTCCTCGCGCATCTGCGCGGGGGTCGCCGCGTACAGGGTCATCGGCTCGTCGGCCCCGACCTCGACGTCCCCGTGCTCGGTCGCGGAGGCGTGGGCCACGCCGGGCACCTCGGACACCTCGGTGAGGGCGTCCTTGGGGAGCTTCTCGGCGGTGACGACGGAGTCGATGGGCTTGCGGCTGTCGAGCTCCGTGGTGAGCGTGGACTCGGTGGTGCGGGCGCCCACGGCCATCATCGTCATCAGCGTGGTGCCGATGAGCAGGGCCGCGACCGTGGCCGCGCTGCGCCGTGGGTTGCGCGAGGTGTTCGCACCCGCGATCCGCGCCGGAAGCCCGCCGATCCTCGCCGCGAGCGCGCCGGCGAACCGGGTCAGCGGCCGCGTGAGCACCACGAGGCCCACGAGCAGTCCGGCGAAGCTCACGACCCCGCCGAGGAGCCCGACCGCGACGCCGAGGCCCACGCTGCCCGTGAAGGACACCGCGACCGCGCCGACCAGTGCCAGCAGCCCCAGGGCGACCGCCGCGAGGCTTAGGACACCGCGGGCCCCGAGGCGCCGGTGCAGGGCCGGGGGAGCAGGACGCAGCGCCTGCAACGGCGCGACGCGCACGGCCGCGCGCACCGGCCCGAAGCCCGCGAGCACCGTGAGGGCGACCCCGACGACGACGGGCACGATCAGCGACAGCGCCGAGATCGGGACGAGCAGCAGTCCGTCGAGCAGGCCCAGCCCGGCGGCGGCCGCCAGCAGCGCCTGGGCCAGCACGTGCGCGCCGAGCGCGCCGATCACCGCACCCACCAGGCCCACCAGGGCGCTCTCGCGCAGCACGGTGCGGGCGACCTGGCGACGGGTCGCGCCGAGGGTGCGCAGGAGCGCGAGGGCGCGGGTGCGCTGGGCGAGCGTCACGGCGAAGGTGTTCGCCACCACGACCGCGCTCGTGACCAGGGCGATCACGACGAACACGACGAAGACCATCGCCAGGGCGTCGAAGCCCTGCATGACGTCCGAGACGCCGTCGTCGATCGCCTGCTGGGCGGTGAGCGCGGAGAGGGAGTCGTCCTCCAGGGCGGAGACGACCTGATCGGGATCGGTGCCCGGCTCCAGCGCCGCGAGCCACGTGCTGGTGGTGCCCGGAGCGATGAGCGTGTCCTGGTTGTGGGAGTTCACGTGGACGACGGGGGTGGCGCCGAGCGCCGTGGCGGTGCCGCTCGCGCTGATGCCGGAGACGGTCAGCTCGAGGTCGCCCGGCTTGCCGTCCGCGCGCGATTCCGCGGGGATCTCGACCTTCTGGCCGACGCCGACGCCGAGCTGCTCGGCGGCCGCCTGGTCGAGGACCACCTCGTGCGCGGAGTTCGCGTCGTGGCCGGCGGTCAGCTCGAGCGGCTCGACCTCGTGCGGGGGATCGCTCTGCTGCTGCAGGAAGGCCGTGCGTCCCGAGCCGGCGTCCAGCTGCATGTACCCCTCGGACAGGGGCCAGACGGCGCGGGCGTGCGGGACCTCGGGAGCCGTCGTCGCGGAGTCGGCATCCGACGAGGAGCCGTCGGCGGGAGCCGCGTCCTGGTCCTCGTCGCCGATGACGACGTCGGCCCCCTCGTAGCGCTGCTCGACCCCTGCGGAGAGGGAGGTGGTCATGAGGTTCGCCGCGATGAGCATGATCGCGACGAAGCCGCTGGCGAGGGCGACGGTGATGAGCGCCGCGAGGTGCCTGCGGGGCGGAGTGAGGCGGATGCGGCGGCTCATCGCAGCACCTCGTCGGCGCTGATCCGGCCGTCGGCCAGGGTGATGATGCGGTCGGCGCGCTCGGCGGCGTCGCGCTCGTGGGTGACCATGACGACGCTCTGCCCGAACTCGTCGACGCTCACGCGCAGGAAGTCCAGCACCTCCTCGGTGGTCGTCGAGTCGAGGTTGCCCGTGGGCTCGTCGGCGAAGACGACGGCGGGGGAGGTGACCAGCGCCCGTGCGATCGCCACGCGCTGGATCTGCCCGCCCGAGAGCTGGGAGGGCAGGTGGTCCAGGCGGTCGCCGATGCCGAAGGCGCCGGTGATGGTGTCGAGCCAGGCGCGGTCCGCGCGGCGGCCCGCGAGGTCCAGGGGAAGCAGGATGTTCTGCTCCGCCGTGAGCATGGGCAGCAGGTTGAAGGACTGGAAGACGAAGCCGATGCGGTCGCGGCGCAGACGGGTCAGGGCGTCGTCGCCGAGGCCGGTGATCTCGGTGCCGTCGATCTCGATCGAGCCCGCGTCGACGGCGTCGAGGCCCGCGAGCACGTGGAGGAGCGTCGACTTCCCGGAGCCGGAAGGGCCCATGATCGCGGTGAACCCGCCGCGGGCGATGTCCACGTCGACGCCGTCCAGCGCCCGCACGACGCTCTCGCCCTTCCCGTAGGACTTGCGCAGACCGCGCGCACGCAGGACGGCGTCGGGCGTCGACGGCTCGGGCTCGGTCGCGGTCGCTGCGTGCGCGGCAGGAGCGGGCGAGGGGACGGCCGAGGCGGGGTCCGTGTCGGCGGCCCGGTGGTGGGGAGCGGGGGAGTGCATGGAGGTCCTCCGTGGATCGGGGCGAGGGCGGTTCCCTCGCGGCGGCATCCCGGCTGCGACGGGACACCACGATGCTCTCCGTGCAGGGGACGGTGTGTCGTCAGCGTCCGGTCGTCCCTGTCCCGCACGCCGCCCCACCGGGGTCGGGCGGGACTCTCCGCCCTGGGTATGACGCGGGGCCGGAGGGCGTCCCTGGATCAGGAGCCGGGCGTGACCAGCCCGCTCTCGAAGGCGATGATGACGGCCTGCACGCGGTCGCGGGCGCGGAGCTTGGCGAGCACGCGGCCCACGTGGGTCTTCACGGTGGCCTCGGCGACGAAGAGCTCGGCGCCGATCTCCTGGTTGGAGAAGCCGCGCGCCATCAGGGCGAGCACCTCCCGCTCGCGCTCGGTGAGGGCCTCGAGGACCGAGTCGTCGCGCTCCTCGGGCGGAGGGGTGCTCACCATCTGCGCCATCAGCCGGCGCGTGGCGGACGGCGCGATCACGGCGTCCCCGCGGTGCACGGTGCGGATCGCGGCCAGCAGCTCCTCGGGCTGGGCGTCCTTGAGCAGGAAGCCGCTCGCGCCCGCCCGGATCGCCGCCATCACGTAGTCGTCGATGTCGAAGGTCGTGAGCACCACGATCTTCGGCGCCCTGCCCTCGGGGGCCTCCTCGAGGATCTGCCGGGTCGCCTCGATGCCGTCCAGCCGGGGCATGCGCACGTCCATGAGCACGACGTCCACCCGGTGCGACCGCAGCTGCTCGACCGCCTCGGCGCCGTCGGCGCTCTGCAGGGCGATCTCGAGGTCGGGCTGGGAGTCGATGACCATCGCGAAGCCGGCGCGCACGAGCGGCTGGTCGTCCACCAGGGCGATGCGCAGGGGGCGATCGGCCGACGGCTCGACGGCCGGGTCCGGCGACTGCTCGGGGGTGTGCTCCGGTGACATCATCGGGTCCTTCCGTTCAGGGGGATGCGCACGCTGACCCGGTACCCGCCCGCAGGCAGGGGACCGGTGTGCAGGGTGCCGCGGAACATGTTGACACGCTCGCGCATGCCGGTGTGGCCGTGCCCGAGGCCGTCGGACTGCGGGTCCACACCCTGCCCGTCATCCTCGACGTCCAGGGCGAGCAGGGAGTCGTCGCGACGCAGGGAGACCCGGGCGGAGGCCCCGGAGCCCGCGTGCTTCATGACGTTGGTGAGGGCCTCCTGCGCCACCCGGTACAGGGTGAGCCCCATCGGGCCCGGCAGGTCGGTGATGTCGCCCTCCTGGGCGAGCTCGACCGGCAGGCCCGCGGCGCGCACCTGCGCCACGAGCTCGTCGAGCGAGGCGAGGCCGGGCTGGGGGCCGAGGTCCTGGGCCTCGTCGCTGCGGAGCACGCCGAGCAGGCTGCGCATGTCGGCCAGGGCGCGCCGACCGGTGCTGCCGATCGTCTCGAGCACGTCGGTCGCCTTGGTGGGGTCCTGGGAGGCGACGAAGCGGCCGCCGTCGGCCTGGGCGATGATGACCGAGAGCGAGTGGGCGACCACGTCGTGCATCTCGCGGGCGATGCGGGCGCGCTCGTCGGCCACGGCGAGGCGGGTGCGCTGCTCGCGCTCGCGCACGGCCTGCGCGGCGGCCTCGCGGGCCATGCGCAGCTGGTCCACGCGCACCCTCTGGTAGCGGCCGGTGGCCCAGGTGGCGAGCACGAGCGCGCATCCGAACATGAACACGACGATGCTCGCGATGACCTGCAGGTACCAGACCTCCCCGTTCCCGAGCACGAACGCGAGCGCCACGGACTGCAGGAGTGCGCCGATGAAGCCGCCGATGAGGGCGAGCGTCGGCACCCGCCCGCGCCCGTGCACGGTCGCGCAGTACAGGGCGTAGAAGATCATCACGTCGCCCAGGACGAGGATCATCCCGAGCAGGAAGTGCACGATGGCGAGGAGGGCGATCGCCAGGGTCGCCCAGCCCGTGCGGGTGCGCAGGAACGCCCCGGCGATGAACATCGGGATCGACCAGATCAGCCAGCCGTCCACGGACATCGACGGCACCAGCGGCAGCGATCCCAGCACGAGCAGCAGGGCGATGCCGCCGAAGAGCACGCCGTCGACGATCTGGGGGTGCGTCGCGAGCCAGTGGAAGGGCGCGTCGAGACGGCTCGGCGGCGGGTCCACCGGCTCGGGGGCGGTCCGGCCCTCGGGAGGCGGGGAGATGGTCATGGCCAGAGCCTAGGTTCCCGGGGCCGACGGGGCGTCCGACCGCGGGCGGAAGCCCGCCGCAGAGGATCCGCCCGCGGGCGGAGCGGGGACGGGGTCAGCGGTCCGCGCCGTCGGCCGCATCGGAGGAGCCGGAGAGTTCCTCTCGGTCCTCGCCGCCGTCTCCCGCGGCGGTCGGGTCCTCGGCATCCTCGGCGTCCTCGTCGCCCTGGGCAGGGATCGCGCCCGTGGGGTTCCGCGGGACGATGCGGGCATTCTCGCCGGTGTAGGAGTCCTGGTCGCGGTGGAGGTTCTGCAGGCGCAGGTCGCGCCCCTGGTCGACGACCTTCTCGTACTTCGCCTCCTTCTTCTCCGCGCCCTTCTCCCCGCGCATCGGCACCTCGAAGCCGTTCTCCGCGGGCAGGCCCGCCTGCAGCTCCTTCGCGCGCTCGTACTCGGCGTCGACCTCGGCGCCCAGGATGATCACGATGTTCATCACCCACAGGGCGAACAGGATCGCCATCACGCCGCCGATCGCGCCGTAGCTCGAGTAGCTCGCGAAGGTGCTCATGTAGATCGAGAGGACCACCGCTGCCACCGCGATGCCGATGATCGCGAAGACGCCGCCGGGGGAGATCAGGCGGAAGGGCTTGGCGATGTTCGGGGCCGCCCAGTAGAGCACCGAGACCAGCACGAACATCAGGACCACGATGACAGGCCACTTGAGCCATGCCCAGATCGGCAGGAAGGAAGTCACGAGGAACTCGACGAAGCCGGTCATGTGCAGGGGCTCGGCGATCGGCCGCAGGAGGCTCTCGGCGATGGTGGCGTTGAGCATGAAGGAGATGCCGATGATCAGCAGACCGACGACCAGGCCCGCGGTGACCGCGAGCATGCCGAGGGTGAAGCGCACGGGGTTGCGGCCCTCGGGGATCTCGTAGATGCGGTTGGCGACCCGGGAGAACGCCTTGACGTAGGCCGAGGCGGACCAGAGGGCCACGGCGATGCCGATGACCAGGGCGATGATGCCGCCGGATGCCTTGCCCATGAGGCTCTGGAGTGTGGTGTTCACCAGCTCCTCGAGCGTCTTCGAATCCCCGAGCTGCTGTCCGAGGCCGGAGTTCATCACGGCGTCGGTGACGAGCTTGGCGATCTGATCCTTGATGCTCGAGAGGACGAGCGCGGCCAGGGAGAACACGGCCAGGAGCATCGGTGCGATCGAGAGCACCATGAAGTAGGTGAGCTTCGCGGCCTGGTCGGTGCCGCCATCGCGACCGAACTCGCTGAGGACGCGCTTGATCATGTACATGATCGCGGGGCGCTTGAGACGCACCTTCTCGTCGTCGGCGGTGCCGCTGGGGTTCTCGGCCATCGTTGCCTCCGCGGGAATCAGGGGGAAGGGACGCGCCCATCGTGCCACGGGAAGCCGTCGCGACCGGCGCGATCACGATGATCATCCGGCGCGGACGAGAGAAGCGGAGGGTCCGCCGAGACCGGGGAAGGACGACTCCCCGCACATACGCCTGCGCGTCGTGGGGGCTGTCCACAGCGGCCGTCCGTGCGCGCCGTCGCCCGGGAGTTGTCCACATCGGCGCGCCGGGAATTCCCAGACCCCGTACAGTATCGAGCGTTGAGAGGCGCATCACGGACCCGTGCCGCGCCGGCGGGGCACGTGCACACGGAGCAATGAAGGGGACCGGATGGAAGCGGCGGCCATCATCGAGGCCGAGGCCAGGGAGCTGATCAGGCGGCGGGGTCTCGACGCCCGCGCCGATCAGCTCGAACCCCTTATCCGTGAGGTCGTCACCGACTACGACCAGCGCTCGGCCGGCGGCGCCGTCCCCGTCGTCCGCGATGCGGAGACCGTGGTCGCGGAGGTCGCCGCGAGGATCGGCGGCTTCGGCCCGCTCCAGGAGTTCCTCGACGACCCCGAGGTCGAGGAGATCTGGGTGAACTCGCCCAGCGAGATCTTCTGCGCGCGCTCCGGACGCAGCGAGCTCACGCCCGTGGTCCTCACGGACGACGAGGTCCGCGGGATCGTCGAGCGCATGCTCGTGAGCTCCGGCCGGCGCCTGGACCTCAGCTCTCCGTTCGTGGACGCCCTCATGCCCGACGGCAGCCGGCTGCACGTGCTCATCCCCCCGATCTCCCGCAGGCACTGGTCGGTGAACATCCGGAAGTTCGTCGCCCGCGCGCACGACATGCGCGACCTGGTGGCGCTCGGCTCCCTGACCTCGCAGGCCGCGGACTTCCTCGACGGCGCCGTCGCCGCCGGGCTCAACGTGATCGTCTCGGGGGCGACAGGGGCCGGCAAGACCACCATGCTCAACTGTCTGGCCGCCGCGATCGGTCCTCGCGAGCGCGTGGTCACCATCGAGGAGGTCTTCGAACTCGACCTGCGCCTGCGCGACGTCGTCGGCATGCAGACCCGACAGCCGAACCTCGAGGGCACCGGAGAGGTCACGCTGCGCCGCCTCGTGAAGGAGGCTCTGCGCATGCGGCCCAGCCGCATCGTCGTCGGGGAGGTCCGCGAGGCGGAGAGCCTCGACATGCTCATCGCGCTGAACAGCGGGCTGCCGGGGCTGGCGAGCATCCACGCGAACTCCGCGCGCGACGCCGTCACCAAGCTGTGCACGCTGCCGCTGCTCGCCGGCGAGAACGTCTCCAGCCGCTTCGTCGTGCCCACCGTCGCCAGCTGCATCGACCTCGTCGTCCATCTCGACATCCTCCCCGGTGGCCAGCGGCAGGTGCGCGAGATCGCCGCCCTGCCCGGTCGCACGGAGGAGGGCGTCGTCGAGATCGCCGACATCTTCCATCGCAGCGGCGACGGCCGGCTCGAGCGCGGCGAGGGCTACCCGCCGCACGCCGAGCGCTTCGAGCGCGCGGGCCTGGACCTCGGGCGCCTGCTCGGGACGAGGGAGCGCGCATGATCGACGGCGCGTTCATCGGCCTCGTCGCGGGGATCGGGCTGCTGCTCGTGTGGCTCGCCTTCTGGGAGTCCCCCGCGCACGAGCCCCGGCACGGACCGGTCTCGCGATGGCTGGATCGGGTGCGCGACGACCTCATCGCAGTGGGGCTCGGCTCCGTGCCCGCGGGCGCCGTCCCCGTCATGTGCCTGGGCCTCGGTCTCGCCGTCATGATCCTCGTCTGGTCGATCTCCGGTGCGACGGTCCCGGCCGCGGCGATCGGCGCCGTGGTCAGCGTGCTGCCTCCGATCCTGCTGCGCGCCCTCGCACGCCGGCGCCGCACCCAGCTGCGCGAGCTCTGGCCCGAGGTCGTGGACCACATGAACTCCGCGATCCGCGCCGGCATGTCCCTGCCCGAGGCGCTCGCCCAGGTGGGAAGGCGAGGGCCGGAGGAGCTGCGCCCTCCCTTCGAGGAGTTCGGGAGGGACTACCAGGTCAGCGGCGACTTCGCGAGCAGCCTCGATCGCCTCAAGGATCGCCTCGCGGATCCGGTCGCCGATCGCATCGTCGAGGCCCTGCGCGTCACCCGCGACGTGGGCGGCACCGACCTCGGCGTGCTGCTGCGCACCCTCTCCGCCTTCCTGCGGGAGGACGCCCGCACCCGCGCCGAGCTCGAGGCCCGCCAGTCCTGGACCGTGAACGCCTCCCGGCTCGCGCTGGCCGCCCCCTGGATCGTGCTCGCGCTCATGTCCACCCGGCCGCAGGCCGCGCAGGCCTACGACTCGACCGCCGGGCTCGTCGTCATCGTCTGCGCGGGCGTCGTCTCCGTGATCGCCTACCGCGTCATGCTGCTCATCGCGCGCCTCCCGCAGGACGAGAGGGTGCTGCGATGAGCGGGGCGGCACCCGTGCTGATCGGGGCGGGGATCGGGCTGGTCGCGGGCCTCGGCCTCGCCCTCGTGGTGGTCGGCAACCCGTGGCTGCGCCGGCGCGACCTCGCCGCCCGCATCGATCCCTACCTGCGCCGCGACCGCGGCAGCGCGCTGCTCGAGCACGGTGCCTCCGCCTCCGGGGCCCGCACCTTCGTGCGCACCCTCCTCGGCCCCGTCGCACAGCGCATGCTGGGCCTGCTCGAGCGCCTCACGGGCGGATCCGAGCAGCTCGAGAAGAGGCTGCGCATGGCCGGCCGCACCAGCGGCATCGAGGCGTTCCGCGTCGAACAGGTGCTCTGGGGCATCGCCGGGCTCGTCGTCGGGCTCGTCCTCGCCTTCGTCGCCGTCGGCGCGCGCGGTGCGAGTCCGCTACTGGGACTTCTCATCGTCCTGCTCGGGGGCGTGATCGGGATCGTGGGCCGCGACCACCTCCTGCAGCGCACCGTCGCCCGTCGCGCAGCCCGCATGGCCCGCGAGTTCCCCACCGTCGCGGACCTGCTCGCGCTCGCCGTCGCCGCCGGGGAGAGCCCCGTCGCGGCGATGGAGAGGGTCGCGCGCTCCAGCCGAGGCGCCCTGCCCGAGGAGTTCGGGCGCACCGTGGCGGAGATCCGCGCCGGCTCGAGCGTCTCCCAGGCCCTCGTCCAGCTCGGCAACCGCACACCCCTCGAGGCGCTCGCGCGCTTCGGGGAGGGCGTCTCGATCGCCATCGAGCGCGGCACTCCGCTCGCGGAGGTGCTGCGGGCGCAGGCGCAGGACGCCCGGGAGGCCTCCAAGCGCGACCTCATGGAGCTTGCCGGCCGCCGCGAGATCCTGATGATGGTCCCCGTGGTGTTCTTCGTGCTGCCGCTGGTGATCGTCTTCGCCATCTTCCCCGGCCTCGCCGTCCTGGACATCGCTCTGTGAGCGCCCATGACCAGCCTCCGTTCCTCCCCACCCACCC
>NZ_JAKRMO010000033.1:0-46162 GCF_022346485.1 Brachybacterium sp. ACRRE
CCGCCCGACCCGCCCTGAGGAGCAGACCATGAGCCAGTCCTGGCAGCAGGTGCCGCCGCCCCAGCCCCCGGGCCAGGGCGCTCCGCTCCCCACGCCACCGGTGCAGTACCCGGAGCGCCAGTCCCTGCAGACGCAGGCGATCGTGCAGATCGTCATCGGGGCGATGTGCGGGGCGATGATCCCGTCGATCCTCGGCATCATCGCGCTCGTGAAGCTCGACGAGCCCACCACGGCGCGCGCCCTCGTGAAGTGGGGTTGGATCTCGATGATCATCATCGCCGCGCTGATCGTCCTCGTCTTCCTGGTGACCCTCGTGGTGCCCCTGGTCATCACCCTGATCACCGTCGGCGCGGCGTCGACGAGCTGAGGGAAGACATGGCGACCCCCGACTTCGTCCTCGCGCTGCGCGAGCACATCGGCCACGACCTGCTGTGGATGTCCGGCGTCACCGCGATCGTGCTCGACGCCGAGCGGCGGCGCACCCTCGTGGTGCGCCGCGCCGACACCGGCGATTGGACCCCGGTCACGGGCATCATCGATCCCGGCGAGCAGCCCGCCCGCGCCGCCGTCCGCGAGGTCGCCGAGGAGGCCGCGCTCTCGGTGCGCCCGCTGCGGCTGATCGAGGTGCGCACGCTGCCGGAGACCACCTACGCCAACGGCGACCGCGCGCAGTACCTCGACCTCTGCTTCGTCCTCGAGCACGTCGACGGAGAGCCGCGGCCCGCGGACGGCGAGAACACCGAGGCGCGCTGGGCGGACGTCGACGACCTCCCGCCGATGCCCGGCCGGTTCCGCGACCAGATCGCGCTCGCCCTCGAGGACCGACCCGAGGCGGTGTTCCGGGCATGAGCGCCGCCGCCCGCGCCACTGCCCGCGCCGCGCGTCCCGGCGACGTGCTCGCCCTCGCGCTCACCCAGCACCCCGGGGACGAGGCCCACGTGCGCATGCTCCTGGACCAGCGCACGCTCGCGGATCGCGTGCCCGATGCCGCCGAGCACCTGGCGGTCTTCGGGGACGGCGTCCTGGTCGAGGTCCGGGTCGGCGAGCGCCTCGCGCTGCCGGGCGTCTGGGTCGAGCGCAGCGTGCTCGACCTGCGGCCGACGGGGGAGCGCGAGCCGGTGCGCGAGGAGGACCTGCGGCTGCCCGCGGCCGTGGTCGGCGGCACCGGGCAGACCTCCCTGGCCTGGGGCGAGACCCGCTGGCCGCTGCCTCTGGACGCGACCGTCGCGATCCCGTCCTCGTGCAGGCCCGGGCCCCACTCCCTCCCGGAGCTGCGGCGGCTCGCCCTGCATGCGGCCGGCCGCCGCGCCGAGATCGCGCTGACCCTCTGGCAGGACCCCGGCTTCGACGTGCCCTGGCGCGACGTGCGACTCGTCCCGCACGCCTCCTGGTGGTTCGAGATCGCGCAGATCCCGCCGGGGACCCGCTACGCCGACGCCGCCGCCCGCCAGGGCGTCGAGGCCACGCGGCTGCTCGTCGCCGCTCGCGACTGACCCTCCGGACACGCCAGCGCCCGGCCTCCGCGGCCTGCGGCGCCGCGCCTGTAGGCTGGCTCACAGCCACGCGCACCCCGCGGGAGGACCACGCGCCCCGCGGCTGCCGCCCCTCGATGTGGAGGAGCCTTCCCCATGGTCACCCCGGGACCCACCCGCCCCGACAGACGCACCTTCCTCAGGATCACCGCCGGCGCCGCCGTCGTCCTGCCGCTCGCCGCCTGCTCCTCGGACGCGGGAGCCGACACCGTGCGGATCGCCTACCAGCAGTTCGGCTCGGGCACGAACCTCAAGGACTGGCTGAGCGCGAGCGCGAAGACGTTCACCGCCGCCCGTCCGGGCCTCAGCGTCGAGCTGGTGCCGATCGTCGCCGCGGAGAACGACTACTTCACCAAGAACGAGCTGCTCATGTCCTCGCCGCGGACCTCGGCCGACGTCGTCTACGAGGACTCCTTCATCATGCTCTCCGACGTCGGCGCCGGATACCTGCGGCCGCTCGACGCGCACATCAGGACCTGGGACCACTGGGGCGACGTCGTGAAGGCCTCCCGCGAAGCCTTCACCGCAGAGGACGGACACGTCTACGGCGCCCCGCAGACCACCGACACCCGCGCCCTCTTCTACCAACGAGACGTCTTCGAGGAGGCCGGGCTGCCCAGCACCTGGGAGCCGACCTCCTGGGACGACATCCTCGAGGCCGCCCGCGCGATCAAGGACTCCGATTCCGAGGCCGCCCCGCTGTTCATCTTCAGCGGGAAGGCGCAGGGCGAGAAGGCCTCGATGCAGGGCTTCGAGATGCTGCTCTACGGCACCACCTCCCGTCTCTACGACGAGGACACGCGGAAGTGGGTCCTGGGCTCGCAGGGCTTCGTCGACGCCCTCGCACTGCTGCGCACCATGTTCGAGGAGGAGCTGACCCTCCCGGTCTCCCAGCACCTGGACCCGAACATCAGCGAGAGCATCTACTCCACGATGATCCCCGAGGGGAAGCTCGGCATCCTGCTGGACGGCTCGTGGATCACCCGGAACTGGGCCGAGGGGTCGCCCGGGGAGTGGCCGGAGTGGACCGAGAAGGTCGGCCTGGCGAAGATGCCCACGAAGGACGGTCAGGACCCGGGCACCCTCACCCTCGCGGGCGGCTGGGGGCTCACCATCCCCCAGCACTGCCGGGACGAGGACGCCGCCTGGGCGTTCATCGAGGCGGCGACCTCGACGGAGAACGCGCTGGCCTTCGCGATCGCGGACAACCACATCACCGTGCGCAAGGACGTCGCGGCGAAGAAGGAGTACCAGGAGTACGCGCCCAGCGTCGAGTTCTTCACGGATCTCCTCGCGACCGCCTACTACCGGCCGGCCCTCCCGGCCTACCCCGAGGTCTCGGCGGCGATCCAGGAGGCCATGGAGGCGGTCATGTCCGACGCCGCGGATCCGAAGAAGGCCGCGGCCGACTACGACGCCGCGGTCACGGACATCGTCGGCGCCGAGAACGTGCAGGAGGAGTCCCGATGAGCACTCTCGCCCCCGAGCGCCCCGCGACCGGGCCCGTGCGGCCCCGCCGTCGGCGCCCCGCCGGCATCGGCGACCGCCTCACCCTGCGGCGCGCCGCGCCCATGATCCCCGCCGCCGTGCTCCTGGTGCTGTTCATGGCCGGCCCCATCATCTACTCGCTCTACCTCGCCTTCACCGACAAGGCGATCCGCGGGGACGGCGCCTCGAAGACCTCCTTCGTGGGCGTCTCGAACTTCACCGACGCCCTCACCGACGGCGACTTCTGGAACTCGGTCGTGCTCACGATCCTGTTCACCCTGATCTCCGCCGTGATCGGGCAGAACCTCCTGGGGCTGCTGCTCGCGGTGCTCATGGAGAGGGCGAACCGGGTGATCAGCTTCGCGATCACCTCGATCGTGATCGCCGCCTGGATCCTGCCCGAGGTGGTCGCCGGCTACCTGCTCTACACCTTCTTCGCCGGGGCGGCAGCCTCGACGGCATCCTCGGCCTGGTGGGCATCCCGCCGCAGACGCTGCTGTTCAGCGCCCCGATCGTGGCGGTGAGCTTCGCGAACGTCTGGCGCGGCACGGCCTTCTCGATGCTCGTGTACTCGGCGGCGCTCGGTGCGATCCCCGGCGACGTCCAGGAGTCCGCCGCGATGGACGGGGCCGGGCCGATGCGCCGCTTCACCTCGATCACCCTGCCGCTGCTGCGCCCGGCGCTCGCCACGAACCTCATGCTCATCACCCTGCAGACCCTCTCCGTCTTCGGGCTGATCTTCATCATGACCGGCGGCGGTCCCGACCGGAAGAGCCAGACCCTGCCGCTGTACATGTACGAGCAGGCCTTCTCCTACGGCCAGCTCGGCTACGGCACCGCGGTCGCCCTGCTCCTGCTGCTGATCGGGGCCGCCGCCTCCCTCGTCTACCTCCGCCTGCTCCCCGAGGAGGAGAAGCGATGACCTCCACCGCAGCGGCCGACGCCGCCTCCGCACCCGCCTCCCCGTCCGCCGCATCCGTCCCCGGCCCGACGACCGCGCGCACCCGCCGCGGCCACAAGGGCGGCAAGGGGCCGCGCGAGCGCACCGCCGAGCTCGCCTCGAGCCTCGCGATGATCGTCATCGGCGTGGCGTTCCTGATCCCGCTGCTGTGGGTCGTGCTGGCCTCGTTCAACGAGAGCGCCACGCTCTCGGTCAGCTGGCCCGAGAAGTGGAGCCTGGGCAACTTCCGGGCGATCTGGAACACCGAGACCACGTTCCGGCCGCTGGTGAACTCGCTGCTGCTGTGCGGCGGGGCGACGATCGTGACCATGGTCGCCGCGGTCCTCTGCGCCTACCCGTTCTCGCGGTACCGCTTCGCGGCCAAGCGCCCGCTGCTGCTGACCGTCATCTTCGCGACCGGCCTGCCGATCACCGCGATCATGATCCCCGTCTACTCGCTGTTCGTGCAGGTCAACCTCATCGACTCGATGTTCGGCGCGATCCTCTTCCTGGGCGCCTCGTCCCTGCCGTACGCCATCTTCCTCACCAAGGGGTTCATGGACTCGGTGCCCGTGGAGATCGAGGAGTCGGCATGGACGGAGGGAGCGGGCGTGCTGCGCACCCTGTGGTCCGTGGTGCTGCCGCTCATGCGCTCGGGACTCTCGGTGGCGACGATCTTCACCTTCGTGGGCATGTGGGGCAACTTCTTCGTCCCCTTCATGCTGCTGCTGAGCCCCGATCACCTGCCGGCGGCGGTCACCCTGTACACGTTCTCCTCGCAGTACGGGCAGGTGGCCTACGGCCAGCTCGCGGCCTTCTCGATCTTCTACTCCCTGCCCGTGGTCGCCCTGTACCTGATCATGGGCCGCAGCCTGGGCACGGGCTTCGCGGCCGCCGGCGGCGTCAAGGGGTGATCGGCCGACGGGCCGCGCGCCGGGACGCGGGCAGCAGCGCCCGCGGCCTGCGGTGCCCGTTCAGCCACCGCCCGATCCAGGTGCTGCGCACCATGAGGTCGTAGGCGAGCACGAGGATCCCGGTGGTGAGGAGCAGGTTCAGCGCGACCTTCACGAGCGGGGGCAGCGGCAGCTCCGCCATCGCCAGGCCCAGAGCCACGACGATCGGCAGGTGCAGCAGGTAGATCCAGTAGGAGGCGTCGGCGAGATAGCGGATCGCGAAGACCTCGCGGTCCATCACGCGCCCGGCGAGCCCGAGCAGTCCGCGCACCCACGCCCATCCCGCCAGCGGAACCAGCACGAGGGTGCGGACCGAGGAGTCGGAGGTCCCCGATCCATCCACCAGGATCAGGGCCGAGAGCAGGGCGGCGAGGGCGAGGCACAGGGGCCAGCCCCGCGCCATCCGCTCGAGGGATCCGGTCTCTGCCTGGAGGAACCAGCCGACGAGGAACGCACCGCCGTAGGCGAGCGACGCCCCCGGCACCGGGATCAGCGTGGTCGGCTCCTGGATGCCGCCGATGATCGTCCCCTGGACGATGAGGCCCGCCGCGTAGGGGAGCGCTGCCAGCAGCAGTCCCGCAGGGCTCGAGAGCACGCGGCCGATCCTGCGGGCGGCGCGGCCCGCGCGCTCGGCCCCCAAGACCCTCACCAGCAGCGCCCGGACCAGCACGACCACGAGGATGATCTCGAGCAGCAGGAGCAGGAACCACAGCTGGCCCGGCGTAAGCAGATCGAGCAGCCCCGGCGCACCTCCGTCGGCCCCGCCCTGGGCTCCACCGCCGTCGGCCCCGCCCTGCACGGCGCCGGGCAGCGGGCGACCCAGCAGGGCACTGCCCCCGACGATCACCACGGGAAGCGAGAGCACCGCGAGGGGCCAGAAGGCGAGCAGCGGAGCCCCGATGCGCACCAGGCGGTCGCGCACGTACGCCCCCGTGCCGCGGCGCATGAGCACCATGCGGCCGAAGTATCCCGCCAGCATCATGAACAGGATCATCCGGAACAGGTGGATCACCACCATCACGGGCAGCGCCCACCACGCGGTCCGGGCGTCCTGGAAGAGCCAGGCCGCTCCGGGCACGAACCCGAGCACGGTGTGCAGCACGACCCCCAGCAGCAGGGCGCCGGCACGGAGGGCGTCCAGGTGGTGCAGTCGCGCGGAGGGAGTCTGCCGCGTGGTGGCGGTGGAGGTCGCGGTCGCTGTGGCTTTGGCTTTTGCGGACGTCGGAGACCTGGGCGGATGTGCGGAGGAGGCCATGACCACGACGCTAGGCAGGCCCGACGTCCGATGGATCCCCTCACCGGCGTCCGCGCCCTCCGCCGATCGGGGGATGCCACGACGGTGGCGCCGGGTGCGGCCGCGGGGGAGACTGGGGCGCATGCCTGTGGCGACTCCGCGTCCGACGCCGGTCGCGCGCCCGACGGGGCTCGCGGCCCCGCTGCCGATCCCCGTTCGCGGGACCGGCAGCGAGGCGGCGACGCCGACCGGTCCGCTCGGGCGGCTGCTGATCGTCTGGCTGCCGCCCCTGCTCGCCGCGGTCTCCTGGCTCGTGGGCCTGCTCGCCTCCGACGCCCTCGGGTTCCGGCACCTGATCCTCTGGGCCCTCGCCCCCACGCTCGCCACGCTGCTGCTGCGCGTGGAGCTCAACCGCAGGGCGCGCACGCGCGGAGCGGGGGAGTCCCGGCTCGTCATCCTCTTCGCCGTCCATCAGGCTCTTCTCGTGCTCGCGGTCGTCCTGAATCCCCTCGCGTGCATCTACGCCTTCGTGGGCTATCTCGATGCGCCCCGCTTCCTCGCGAGCCGGGCGATCCCGGTCTCGGTCGGGGTGACGGCGCTGATCTGCGCCTTCGGTCAGACGGGCGGAGTCTCCGGCGTGGCCGCCGCCCCTGCGCTGTTCGTGATGCTCGTGCTGGTCAACGTCCTGCTGAGCCTGGGCATGATGCACCTGGACAAGGAGCGCGAGAGGGAGGTCGTCGCGCGCGAGGCGGCCGCCCGCGAGCTGACGGTGGCGTATCGCGAGAACTCGGCGCTGCACGAGGAGCTCGTGCGCCGCGCGCGCGATCGCGGCGTGACCGAGGAGCGCACGCGCCTGGCGCGGGAGATCCACGACACGGTGGCCCAGGGCCTGGTCGGCGTGATCCGCCAGCTCGAGGCCGTGCCGCAGGACGACCTGGACGAGTCCGCGCGCCGGCGGATACGGACCGCGGAGGAGGCGGCGCGGGAGAGCCTCGTGGACGCGCGCCGTGCGGTGGAGGCGCTGGCCCCGCAGCAGCTCGAGGGGGAGGACCCCCTCGAGAGCCTCGCGGAGCTCGTCGCCCGCTGGTCGCGGACCCACCGGATCGTGGCGACCTTCGACGCCGACGCGGCGCCGAGCCTCCTCCCGCATCCCCATGCGGTGGTGCGCGTGACGCAGGAGGCGCTGTCGAACGCCGCCCGCCACGCCCGGGCCGGCGCGATCGAGATCGTGCTCGTGGGAGAGCCCGACGTGCTCGTGCTGCGGATCCGCGACGACGGCCGCGGCTTCGACCCGGCGCGGGCCGCCGCGCAGGGATGCGGGCACGGCATCCCGGGCATGCGCTCGCGGATCCGTGAGATCGGCGGGACCCTCGATGTGGACTCGGCGCCGGGCGCGGGCACCCTGCTGACCGCGAGGATCCCGCGGTGAGCCCCGTGGAGAGCCCCACGTGGGGACCCGCGGGGAGCGGTACGGTGAGGGTGCTCGTGGTCGACGACCATCCGGTGGTCCGCGACGGACTGGTGGCGATGCTCGGCGCCGACCCCGGGATCGACGTGATCGGCGCCGCGCAGGACGGCGCCGAGGCGCTCGCGACGATCGCCCGCGATCACCCGGACGTCGTGCTCATGGACCTGCGCATGCCGGGGATGGGCGGCGTCGAGGCCATCCGCGAGCAGCGCCGGCGCGGGGGAGAGCAGCCGCGACTGCTCGTCCTCACCACCTACGACACGGACCGCGAGATCCTCGGGGCGCTCGAGGCGGGGGCCGACGGCTACCTGCTCAAGGACGCGCGCGGGGAGGACCTCGCGCGGGCGGTCCACGACCTGGCCGCCGGACGTCCCGTGCTGGTCCCCGCGGCGCTCGCGGCCCTCACCGCGCAGCGCGGGACGCGCCCCGCGCTCAGCGTCCGCGAGAGCGAGGTGCTGCGGCTCGTTGCCGAGGGCTGCACGAACCGGGCCGTCGCTCGGCGCCTGCGCATCGGCGAGGCCACGGTCAAGACCCACCTCGCGCACGTCTACGAGAAGCTCGACGTCGGCGACAGGGCCTCGGCCGTGCGGACGGCGTGGGAGCAGGAACTCGTCTAGGTCCGACGAGCCCCCGCTCCCGGCATCGTCCCGGTGCGACCGCCTCAGCGCGAGGCGACGAGGACGCCGCCCACGAGGGAGGCCTCCGCGGCGGCCGCGCTCCCCGAGCCGCCTGACGACGTGGTCGAGGAGCTGTTCTGCGTCCCGCTCGCACCGCCGGCATCGGAGGCGCCGGCGTCGGACGACCCGCCGTCGGACGCACCACCGGGAGGCATGCCGCCCTGACCGCCGCCGTCGGAGGGAGGCGCGCCCCCGCCGTCGGACGGCGGCGTGCCGCCCTGTCCGCCGCGCGCGCCGAAGGCATCGGTGGACTGCCCGGGCTCGGTGCTCGGGTCGATCGCGACGGGCAGTGTCACCGTGAACCCGCTGTCGGTGTCGCCGTCGACGTCGGCGAGCTGCAGCTCCCCGCCGTCGTCCCCGAAGACGTTGTCGGAGTCGAGGGTGACCTGCGCGAGGTTCTCGGCCGAGCCGTCGTACTCGTCGAGCGCGTAGACGGTCTCGCAGACGTCCTGGGGGAGGGCGACCTGCGAGGTGGCCAGCAGGTTGTCGGTGCTGGTGATGGAGTCCGCATCGGGATAGACCTCGAAGTGGATGTGCGGCCAGCGGCCGGTGTAGCAGGCGGGGAAGATGCTCGTGAAGGTCACCTGCCCCTTCTCGTCGGCCACCTGGACGCCCCGCAGGTAGTTCTCCTCCTCGAGGCCCTCGGAGTACGGCGAGTACTCCCCGGCCGCGTCGCAGTGCCACACGTAGACGGCGACGCCCTCGTAGGGCTCGTTGTCCTTCTCGAGGTTCGTGAGGGTGAGCGTGAGCGTCATCGGGACGCCATCGGCCTTCGCGCTCGCGTCGCCGAAGCTCGAGGTGATGTCCGAGCGGACGATCCCGGACTCGGTGAGCACGTTCGCGCCGTTGGTGCCGTCGGCCGGGTAGGGGCCGTTGGTCTCCTCGGGGATCTCGCCGTCGCTCGTGCCCGAGCCGCCCCCGTCGGAGGCGGACGACGACGAGGCGGCGTCGTCGGAGGCGCCGGACGTGTAGGCCGCGAGGCCCACGGCCGCAGCCCCGAGCCCGAGGCCAGCGAGGGTCCGGCGGCGTGAGAGCAGCGTGCCGAGGTCGAAGCCCAGGCCCTGGTCGGCCAGCGGCTCCTCGGGGTGGGAGAGGTCGCGTCCCTGGTAGCTCACGCGGCCGTCGTCGGCCACCTCCACACGGGAGTCCTCGGCGTGCGAGGGATGGCGGCGGGGCTCGTCTGGCTGCGGGGTGTGCATGGTCATCGCAGGTCCTTCGGTCGTTCTTCTGGGGCGAGAACGATCCTGCGGGGCGACCCCGTGCCGGAGGCAGGTCCCGCCTGTGCCGGGGCTGTGCGCCGGCGGAGGGGCGCCGGCGCAGGGGCGTCAGCGGAAGATGACCGTGCGCATCCCGTCGAGCAGCACCCGGGACTGCGCGAACCAGGTGACCGCCCGGCGCAGCGCGAGGCACTCCTGGTCCTGGCCGATCTGCCGCAGCTGCGCGACCGAGTGCGAGTGCTCCACGCGGGTCACGTTCTGCTCGATGATCGGGCCCTCGTCGAGGTCCGAGGTGACGAAGTGGGCGGTCGAGCCGATCAGCTTCACGCCGCGCTCGTGCGCCTGGCGATAGGGGTTCGCGCCCTTGAAGCCGGGCAGGAACGAATGGTGGATGTTGATGCAGCGACCGGCGAGGGCCTCGCAGAGCTCGGGGGAGAGGATCTGCATGTACCGGGCGAGGACCACGAGCTCGATGTCGTGCGCGTCGACCGCCTCGAGCACGGCGCTCTCGAAGGCCTCCTTCTGCTCGGGCCCCGCGACGGGCAGGGAGCGGAAGGGGACGCCGTGGAACTCCACGAGCTCCCGCAGGGTGTCATGGTTCGCCATCACCAGCGGGACCTCGATCGGCAGGTGCCCGGAGCGCTGGTGGAACAGCAGGTCGCTCACGCAGTGGGCGGCCTTCGAGGCGAGGATCAGGGTGCGGCGGGGCCTGCCCGCGACGTCGAGCGAGGCCTCGAGGTCGAAGCGCTCGATCACCGGGGCGAGTGCGCCCTCGAGCGCGTCGCGCCCCGTGTCCGAGGCGATCTGCAGGCGCATGAAGAAGCGCCCCGTGTCGGGGGAGGCGAACTGCTGGGATTCGGTGATGTTCCCGCGGGCGGCGACGACGGCGCCGCTGACCGCGTGCACGATCCCGGGCCGGTCCTCGCAGGCGAGGGTGAGCACCCAGGTGGTCGGCGAGGTGGTCGGCTCCTCGGGGCTCTCGGAGCGGGGCGCAGGGCCGACGGGCGCGACGGGCGCGACGGGCTTCTCGGCGGAGGTCTCGGGCATGGGAGAAGTCTAGGGAAGAGCGGGGCGGACCCGGGGCGTCGGACCGCGGGATGGGCCGGTCGAGGGGCTGGACTTCTCCTGGGAGGCGGGGGACGATCTCGGTATCCGTGCACCGCGCTCCCGCGCGGTCGGGGGAGGGAGGTCAGTGATGATGGACGCGACCCCCACCGTCGTGGTGGGTGTGATCCCTGGACAGCACTCCCGGGTCGTCGCCGAGGCGGCGACCTTCGCCGAGCGCTTCGGTGCCGAGCTCGTGTGCGCGAGCGTCGACGCCTCGAGCTACACCCTGGAGAGACGGCCCGACGGCACTGTCACCGCACTGCCCGTCGACCCGGACGCCTTCGAGGAGATCGTCGAGGTCTTCGACCCGGCCCTGCACGAGGCGATCTCCGAGACGCTGGCCGACCGCGGCGTGCACTGGTCCACGGTCGCCCTCGCGGGCCCGCCGGCGCAGGAGCTCATGCGGCTCGCCGATCAGCTGGACGCGGCGATGATCGTGGTGGGCACCCGGGAGTCGGGCCTGCGCGCCTCGCTGCGCGAGTTCCTCAGCGGCTCCGTCGCCGTGCACCTCGCGCACCACCAGGAGCGGCCCGTGGTCGTGGTGCCGCTCGCCTCCCACGGCGAGGGCCTCACCCTGCCCTGGGAGGACGAGAGCTGATCAGGGCGCGCCTCGGATCTCAGCGCGGGGCGTCGGTGATCTGGAGCGTCGGCCGACGGCGATGCACGGTGAGGTGGCGCAGTCCCTCGGGCCCCGCGGTGAAGGCACGGCGCGAGCGGCGGGGGAGCAGCACCAGCTCACCCGGCGCGACCTCGACCCGACCGCGCTCCGTGGTGATCGTGCCGCTGCCGGCGAGGACCACGACCAGCACGTCGTGATCGGGCCCGACGTGCTCGCCGATGCCGCCTCCCGCGGGGAGGATCACGAGGTTCGAGTCGAGGTCGCGCGGATGCACGCCGATCGACCAGGCGGCCCCGCCGGCCGACCCCTCGGGCAGCTCGACCTCGGCGGTGTCGACGAGCACGCGGGGGAGCGCGGTCGAGGCGAGCCGCGAGATCCGCACGCGCCAGTCGCCGTCCTCCGCTCCCTCGTACTCCCACCCGAAGCTGCCCGGCTGGTCCCGCTCGAAGTCGTCCCGCAGGTGCAGGGGATCGTGGTCGTTGACGAGCACGAACGACTCGCCGACCCCGAGCTCCTCGAAGCGCGCGAAGATCCGACCGTGCCGCTGGGGCTTCGGCACGTCCCGCACGTCGAGGACCTCGGACCGTGAGGACCGTGCGGGCTGTGCGGGCTGCGGGGCGCGCGGGGGCTGTGGATCGGCCGACGGAGAGGGCACGGCGGGACTCCTTCGCTGAGGTGGGGCGCCGGGGAGGCGGTACGACCGCACCCTACGCGCGGCGCAGTAGTCTCGAGACGACGAAGGTCCCGGCGGCGAGGGAGGCGCGATGAGCGAGGACGACCCTGTGCGCATCGAGGGCGGCGAGCCCGCCTGCTGGCTCCAGCGCGTGTGCCCGGACTGCGGCGCGCTCACCGAGCAGCCCGGCACGACATGCTGGCGCTGCGGGCGCCGCCTCGAGGACTCCGAGGACGAGTCCGGGGCGTGACCCGCGGTCCCTCGACGCCCCAGCGTGCCCACGCGGTCTTCCGCGCGACCGGGATCGACCCGGGCGTCAGATGCCGCTGCGGAACCGCTCGAAGGCAGCTGCCGAGCGAGCGAACGCCAGGCGGTCGGACGCGGTGAGATCGTGGAACGGCTCGAAGGCGACCGTCGTGCGCCCCTCGGCATCGATTCCTCGCCATGTTTCGATCACCCTGCCGCGGGCGAGCATCATGGGGTGGAAGATGCCGTTCCGGCCGCTGGTGACGCGGCCGGCGAACTCGTCCGGCAGCACGGCGGAGCGGTCCCCGTATCCGAGCAGGTACTCGTCGTACCCGGGCAGCGCGTGCGTGGTCCTCGGCAGACGCAGTCGACCCACGCCGCGGTCCCCCGCCTCGTCCATCGCCCGTGCGGTGGCCCAGTGGGTCGCACCCCTGTGCTGGAGCTCGATGAGATCTGTGCCGGCCAGTCGGATGGCCCTGCGTGCCTCGGAGAGCGGCATCCGCGCCCACTAGGCGAGGTCCCTGTCCGTGGCAGGACCGTGTCCGGCGAGGTACCGTCCGGCGAGCTCGCGGAGGGCATCGTCGCCGGCGAGCTCGGCGGCGTCGCCGATCCACTCCTCTGCGAGGACGAGCCCCTGCCCGGTGCCGCGTGCCGGCCCCCAGCAGACGATGCCGCTCTGCGCCAGCCACCGGATGATGTGGTATCCGCGCTCCCCGCCCGTCGCGATCCCCGCAGCCTCCAGCCCGCGGAGGTACTCGGCCCGGGGAAGCGCAGTGCGGTCGCCGAGAAGCGACTCGGTGACCGAGCGCGCGCGGCGCAGTGCCCGGGCGTCGAGATCGAGCCGGCGCAGCCGCGGGGCGGCCGCAGCGATCTCCCGTGGAGCGGTGATGCCGAGCAACCAGTGCAGATCTCGTGCGGCGAGGAAGTGGAGAGTGCCGCGAAGCGACGAGGCGCGGATGAGCTCTCCGCGCTCGAGCGCGCGGTCCACGTCGTGAAGGGTCGATCCGCGAGCGCGGATGCCGAGCGCCCATGCGCCCTGCGCGAGGTCCTGAGCCTGCACGGCCAGCATCCTGGTGGCGACCTCGCCGATCGAGAGGCCCGCGCCGTGTGCCACGAGACCGTGACTGCGCAGCCGAAGGGCGCGGAGCTGTGCGGTCGTGATGGCGATGCTCATCGCACCACCGTTTCGACGACGGCGCGGCAGCGCCCTGCGAGAACGTGGAGGTGCCCGATGATCTCGGGCGGATCACTCACCGTGCGATCGAGGCCCGGCATCCTGAGCCGCACGGCGAACGGTTCGCATCCCTGCGCGCCCTGGTGCCGGTGTCGACGTGTGCTCATCGATGACCTCCACCACGCCGACGTTCGGCTCGGTTCGAGACATTACCTCTTCGACCGGTGCGTGCTCACGAACTGCGCGCAGAGCACGCCGTCGCCGCGCGGGGGTGCACGGTCGCGCAGCGCGGTCTCGTGACACGGCCCTGTGCCACGGCAGAGCGAGAGGCCCGCCCCGGCGCTGGCCGGGTGCGGGCCTCTCGGTCCATCTATGCAGTTCACCGTTGTTTCCGGCGACCGATTCTCTCGGTCGGGCTGACAGGATTTGAACCTGCGACCCCTTGACCCCCAGTCAAGTGCGCTACCAAGCTGCGCCACAGCCCGGAACCTCCGCGGCGGGAGGACCGGGATAGATGCTACCCCGGAAGATGCGTCGAGAGCGAATCCGCGAGCGCGTGACCTGCGGCACCCCGGTCGACGCCCCGCCGTTGCGCGCGTCGCGGGCGTGCATGCGATAGTGAGGCCAGCCCCGTCGGCAGGAGGTCCGAGGATGGATCAGCAGCACAGCGAGAGCCCCTCGGCGCCGCGCGAGGAGATCCCCGGCGCGCCCGTGCCCGATCTGTTCGAGCAGAGTCCCGGCCTCGACCTGCCCGAGCTGCCGTGGCGCGTCGCGCAGAGCGCGAGCGCCCTCGCCCAGCTCTCCCATCACGTGCTCGCGATCGGGCCGCGCGCCGCCCGCCTGCTCGCCCGACTGCGGGGGACGCTCGCCGAGGAGGGCGTCGCGGCTCTGCCTGTCGGCCCCGCCCACTCGTGGACCCGTGAGCGCCTGGGGTCCCTGGGTCTGGAGGTCCTCGACCATGATCCGTCCGACGTCGGCGCGACGCTGCCGTTCCCGCCCGAGCGCTTCGACCTGGTCCTCGTGGTCGATGCCCCCTACGACCCGCGCGAGGTCCATCGCGTCCTCGCGCCCGAGGGGCTGCTCCTCGCCCAGCAGCGGGGCCCCGGCGATCTCGCCGAGCTGGGCTCCGAGGGCACCGACGGCTCCGACGATTCGGGCGGCGCCGCGGACTCTCTCGCCGATCACCTGCGCCGGGTCACCGAGGTGGGGCTCGAGACCGAGCACTCGGACACCTTCCACGGCGAGGGGCGGATCGAGACGCCCGAGGGTCTGCGCGCCCTGTGCGAGGGGGAGGGTCTCCTGGTCCCGCCGACCTGCACGGCCGACGCTCTGCCGCTGCGGATCACGCTCTCCCGGTACCTGGTCCAGGCGCGTCGCCCGAGCCGGCCCGCTCCGGCGCGCACCGACTTCGGCGAGATGCTCGACGACCCTCTCGATGTCCCGCGCGTCTGACGCGGCTCCGCGTCTGACCACGACCGATGGCGCCTGTGCCCGCGATGCCCGTTTTCGCGGACCGGCCGCGCAACCCGCCTCGGTCAAGTGTTCGTCAAATCTCCACAGCATTGTCCTTGCACCTCCCGGGAGCGCTGATCCACATGGGAGGATGGTGCGACCTAGGGAAGGGGAGCTTCAGTGACCGAGAACGCCGACGGCACCTACGACAGCCTCGACAAGACCTCGACGCTGCATGCCATCCCCACGCAGGATGCGCTCGAGGAGCCGGAGCACGGCCTCAACCAGCAGGACCGTGCGGCGATCGAGAACCTGCCCGACGGCAGCGCCCTGCTGATCGTCCGCAAGGGCCCGAACCTCGGTGCGCGCTTCCTCCTGGATGCGGAGAAGACGGTCGCCGGCCGCCATCCCAACAGCGAGATCTTCCTGGACGACGTCACCGTCTCCCGCAAGCACGCCGCCTTCCTGCAGCAGGGCGCGGACTTCGTGATCCGCGACCTCGGCTCGCTCAACGGCACCTACGTCGGCATGGAGCGCGTGGACGAGGCCGTCCTGCGCAACGGCCAGGAGGTCCAGATCGGCAAGTACCGGCTGACCTTCCACCTCAAGCCCGGGAAGGACTGACCTCGTGGCGGCATCGGCCTCGCGCAGGCCGACCCCGTCCGGCAGTGCGCGCCTGAGCATCGGGCAGGTCCTGGACCTCCTGCACGAGGAGTTCCCCGATCTCAGCCACTCCAAGCTCCACTACCTCGAGGCGGAGGAGCTGATCTCCCCCGAGCGCACCGCGAGCGGCTACCGCAAGTACTCGCGGGCCGATGTGGACCGTCTGCTGTTCGTCCTGCGCGCCCAGCGCGACCGCTTCTGGCCGCTCAAGGTCATCAAGGAGCACCTGCTCGAGCACGGCGTCGACGGCGACGGCGACGTCACGTCGATCGCCTCGCGCCCGGGGCCCACCTCCCAGATCCAGCCCGTCCGCCTCGACCGGCGCGGGCTCCTGCGCGAGACGCAGGTCGACGAGGAGCTCCTCGAGGAGCTCGAGAGCTACGGGATGCTCGAGGAGGGCCTCGTCTTCTACGGGGCCTCGGAGCTCGAGATCGTGCGCGCGGCCCGTGTCCTCGCCGACGAGGGGCTGCACCCCCGTCACCTCGTGATGGTCCGCACGTCCGTCGAGCGGCAGGCGCACATGCTGCGCTCGGTCGCCCAGCCCCATTCGCGGCCGACGGACGCCGCCGCCCGCGGTCAGGCCCAGAGCCTCGCCGAGGAGCTCGGCGAATCCCTGAACTCCCTGCACAACGCCCTGCTCAGGAAGCAGATCCACCGCGGCGGGTGAGCCCCGTCGGCCTCCGGCCCCTCCCGGCGACGCGGATCCGCCGCCGGCCCCGGCCGTGTCCGGATCCTCCGCGCGCGCCCCGATTCGTCCGCGACACGCGCGGGACGGGGAGGACGCCCGCGCGAGGAGACGCTAGGCTGTCAGCGTGCTCTCACCCTTCCCCATAGGAGAGCCGCTACCGGAGGCGAATGTGAACAGCGATCAGAGCGCGGACCGCACGACGCAGTCGACAGTGCCCGCCGAGGACGCGCAGGGCGTGCTCTTCGACGAGCTCGTGGATGCGCCCGGCGAGTTCGGCTACCGCGGGCCCGCCGCCTGCAAGGCCGCCGGCATCACCTACCGCCAGCTCGACTACTGGGCTCGCACCGGCCTCGTCGAGCCCGGCGTGCGCGCCGCGAGCGGCTCGGGCAGCCAGCGTCTCTACGGCTTCCGCGACGTGCTCGTCCTCAAGGTCGTCAAGCGGCTCCTCGACACCGGCGTCTCCCTCCAGCAGATCCGTGTGGCGGTCAGCGCCCTGCGCGAGCGCGGCATCGACGATCTCGCCCAGATCACCCTCATGAGCGACGGCGCCTCGGTCTACGAGTGCACGTCCGCGCAGGATGTCTTCGACCTGGTCCAGGGCGGTCAGGGCGTCTTCGGCATCGCCGTGGGCCGCGTGTGGCGCGAGGTCGAGAGCGAGCTCTCCGTGCTGCCGAGCGTCGACCCGGCCGATGACGCCGAGATCGCCCTGCACGACGAGCTCGCCGCGCGCCGGCGGCGCCACGCGGGCTGAGCGGACCGCCAGCGGCACCACCGCAGCAGACCACGCACAGAAGAGGGCGGGCACCCGGGAAGGGTGCCCGCCCTCTCTGTCTGTGCGCGTCCGCGCGTGGAGCGGATCGGCGGAGCCGCGGGGAGGCGCCTCGCCTCTCCGCTGCCCTGGTCAGCTGTCCTGGCGGGAGTCCATCACGCGCTTGAGCAGGGCGTCGAAGTCCTCGGTGAGCCGCGCGCCGCTCGCGCCGTGGTACTCGTGCAGGGGGACCGCGCCGCCCTGAGCCTGCTGCAGGCCCACGCGCTCCTCGATCACGGGGTCGAGCACGAGATCGCCGAACAGGTCGCGCAGCTCCGCCAGGCGGTATTGGTGCTCGACGGAGCGCGGCCGATAGCGGTTCACGACGAGCCCCAGCGGCTGCAGGCGCGGCGCGAGATCGCCCTCGCGCATCTCCTGGGCGAGCTTGAGCGCGCGGTCGGCCGCGGTGACCGCGAAGAAGCCCGGCTCGCAGACCACGAGCGAGCGGTCCGAGGCGGACAGGGCCATCTGCGTGAGCCCGTTGAGTGAGGGCGGGCAGTCCACGATGACGAGGTCGTACCGGTGCGTGCGGCGGTCCAGCGCGTCGCGCAGACGCCGCACCTCCCGGCCCTTGGGGGCGGGGGAGTCCACGAGCACCGAGCGGTGGCTGCCGGGGATGATGTCCAGATGCGAGGAGGAGTCCTTGGACCACGGGGCCGGGATGATCGCGCGGTCCACGGTCTCGGTGCGCGGCGAGGACAGCACCTCGGCGACGTCGGTCGTGGTGCCCGGCTCGCCGAGCAGGCCCAGGGTCGCGTCCGCCTGCGGGTCCAGATCGATGACGAGCGCGTTCACCCCCTGATGGAGGGCCGCGGACGCGAGGCCCAGGGTCACGGACGTCTTGCCGACGCCACCCTTGAGGGAACAGACGCTCACAGTGAACACACGGCGAGTCTACCGATCCCGGGCCGCTCGGCCCGCACCGGCGCACCGACGATGTGCCTCGGGTTACCGTGAGTGGCCGCCCGCCGCATCACCCGTCGTCTCACCCGCACCAGGAGGGGCCCATGACAGCCGATCGCCAGGACCCCGCAGGCGAGCTCGTCCTCGAGGTCCTCGAGGGCTGCGGCCCCTTCGCCCGGCGCGAGGCGGAGCAGCTCGGCACCGTGGTCTCCGGGGGGCCGACGGAGCTACGGCTCGCGGTCCCGGATCTGCCGGCCGCCATCCCGCTCGCGCGCTCCTGGCGCCGGGTCGTGGCCGCCTCCGCGGTGCTCGCCCTGCCCGCGCGCCGACCGCGGGAGCTCCTGGAGACCTCCGCGCAGCAGCGCATCGGCGAGCTGATCGAGCAGGTGCGGCGCGCGAAGCCGCGCCAGCGCTTCGACGCGCTGCGCCTGCGCGCGGCCGGCGCCGACACCCCCGACATGCGCCGGCTGTCCGCGGAGATCGCGGAGCGCGCCGGGCTCCCCGTCGCGGACGACGGCGACCTCGTGATCCGGGTCCGCCGGGCCCCGGCGGCGGGGGAGTGGGAGCTTCTCGTGCGCCTCACCCCGCGACCGCTCTCGACCCGGTCCTGGCGCACGGGCGACTATCCCGGCGCCGTGAACGCGACGATCGCCGCGAGCTGCCTCGATCTCCTCGGCGTCGGCGCGCAGGACTCACTGCTGGACATGACCTGCGGCTCCGGCACCTTCCTCATCGAGCAGCTGCACGAGGTCGCGCCCCGTCGGGCCGTGGGCGTCGACCTCTCCGAGCAGGCGCTCGAGCTCGCGCGCGGTCATCAGCGGGCGGCGAGGCGCCGCGGCCGGATCGACTGGGTGCACGGGGACGTCCTCGGGACGCCGCTCGAGGGCGGCTTCACGCGCCTGGTGTCGAATCCGCCCTGGGGCACCCTGCACGGGGAGCACGAGAGCAATGAGCAGCTGCTCGGGGACCTCATGTCACGCGCCGCGGAGCTCGCGTCGCCCCGGGCGCGCCTCGCGATCCTCACCCATGAGATCCGGCGCATGCACGCGGCCCTCGAGGACCGCACGGACTGGCGCCTCGCGGACGAGCACCGCTTCTTCCAGAAGGGGCACCATCCCCGGCTGTTCCTGCTCGACCGGGGGTGAGCGGGCCGGGCGCGCACGGGCCCCGAGGGGCCCGTGGGCCGGGCTCAGAACCCGCGGTCGCCGCGACGCAGCACGAGCAGCGCCTCGGGGTCGCCCTCGATGCGCACGCGGGAGACGCGATCGCGGCCGAAGGCCCACAGGGTCAGCTCGGTCGGGCTGCCGTGCACGCGCACGGAGCCGATGGGATCCTTCGACGGCACGCGCACTCCGCCGAGCGGCGAGACGAGGGTGACGTCGACGTCGGTGCGCACGAGCGGGCGCGCCATGCGCTTCAGGTGGGTCCACAGCTCCTGGTCATGGGCCTCGGAGAGCGTGCGCGGCTCCCATCCCGGGCGTGCGCGCAGGAGGTCCTCGTGGTGGACGAGGTACTCGATGGTGTTGGCGAGCGAGTCGACGAAACGGAACGGGGAGAAGCGCGGCGGGCCGCTGCGCAGCATCTCGACGCGATCGGCCCAGGTGCGCTCCTGGAGCCGGCGCAGGGCGGCGTACGAGCGGTCTGCGATCGGGCCGACGGGCAGCTTCGGGCCGATCATGAGGTCCTGGCGCTGCTCGCGCAGGATCAGGTGCTCGAGGAGCGCGGACGCGTCCCACTCGTCGATCACGGTGGGGGCGTCGGGCCCGAAGGAGACGAGGTCGTCGGCCAGGGCCGCGCGCTCGTGGCGGGCCAGGGGCTCGGAGTGGGGGGACATGCCGCCATGATAGGCGCGGCGGATCGGCGGACGCCGGGTGCGCCCTGTGTGTCCGCCGACCGCGCGCGGGGTCCTCACTCCTGGTTGCTGAAGGCGGCGTCGAAGGCGGCGTCGGAGACCGGGTAGTCCAGGGACTTCAGGTGCTCGATGGCCTCGGCGGCGCCGTGCAGGCGGTCCATGCCCGCGTCCTCCCACTCGACGGAGAGCGGCCCGTCGTAGCCGACGGACCGCAGTGCCCGCAGGCACGCGTCGAAGGGCACGTCGCCGCGCCCGAAGGAGACGAAGTCCCAGCCGCGGCGCGGGTCGCCCCAGGGCAGGTGGGAGGACAGGCGCGTGTTGCGCCCGGTGATGCGCACGCGCACGTCCTTGCAGTGCGCGTGGTAGATCCGGTCGCCGAAATCGGTGATGAAGGAGACCGGGTCGATCTGCTGCCACATCATGTGCGAGGGATCCCAGTTCAGTCCGAAGGACTCCCGGTGGCCGATCGCCTCGAGGGTGCGCTCGGTGGTCCAGTAGTCGTAGGCGATCTCGGAGGGGTGGACCTCGAGGGCGAAGCGCACGCCGCACTCCTCGAAGACGTCGAGGATCGGGTTCCAGCGCTCGGCGAAGTCCTCGTAGCCCTTCTCGATGACGTCCGCGCCGACCGGCGGGAACATCGCCACGTACTTCCAGATGCTGGATCCGGTGAAGCCCGTCACCGTGCTCGCGCCGAGCGCTCTCGCGAGCCGCGCGGCGTCCTTCATGTCCTCGGCGGCGCGCTGACGCACGCCCTCGGGGTCGCCGTCGCCCCACACGCGCGAGGGCACGATCCCCTGGTGGCGGACATCGATCGGATCGTCGCAGACGGCCTGCCCCACGAGATGGTGGGAGATCGTCCAGACCTTCAGGCCGTAGCGGTCGAGGATCTCCTTGCGCTCGGCGATGTACTCCTCGTCGTCCCAGCGGGAGGCGTCGAGGTGCTCGCCGGAGATCGCGATCTCCAGGCCGTCGTAGCCCCAGCCGGAGGCGAGCCGCGCGACCTCCTCGAGCGTGAGGTCGACCCACTGGCCGGTGAACAGGGTGTGCGGCTGAGGCATGTCTGATGCTCCTTCGGATCGGACGGTGCGTTCTTCGGTGGATGGCGCGGCCGTGCTTCGGGCCGATGATGCTGCGCCGAGGTCGGCCGTCGGGGATTCGCCGGCGGGGATCAGCCGACGGGCGTGCTCGCCCCGTCGGCCGCGTCGGAGGCGATGACCGCGTCGAGCACGCGCTGCAGGGCCAGGCCCTCGGCGAAGTCGGGGGAGAAGGGCGCGCCGCCGGAGATCGCGCGCAGCAGGTCGTGCGCCTGGTTCGTGAAGGCGTTCTCCCATCCCAGCGCATGGCCCTGCGGCCACCAGCCCTCGAGGTAGGGGTGCTCGGGCTCGGTGACGAGGATGCGCGTGAAGCCCTGCTCGGCGACCGGGAGGGTACGGTCCAGGAACCAGAGCTCGTTGAGCGCCTCGAGGTCGAAGCGCAGCGCACCGTCGGTCCCGTAGAGCTCCACGACCAGCTCGTTCTTGCGGCCCGTCGCGAGGCGGCTGGCCTCGATCGAGGCGATCGCCCCGCCCTCGAGCTCGAGGGTCGCCCACGCCGCGTCGTCGACCGTCACCGGCTCGAGAGCGCCGTCCTTTCCGGGCCTCTCGGGGACCGCGGTGGTGAGGCGCCCGCGCACCGAGGTCGCGCGCATCCCGGTGAGGAACTGGATCTGGTCGATCGCGTGGGAGCCGATGTCCCCGAGGGCACCCGACCCGGCGGTCTCGCGGCGCAGCCGCCAGCTCATCGGGGCGCTCTCGTCGACCAGCCAGTCCTGCAGGTAGCTCGCGCGGGCCTGCAGGATCCTGCCCAGGCGCCCGTCCTCGACGAGACGGCGGGCCTGGGCGAGAGCCGGCACCCGGCGGTAGGTGTGGCCGAGCGCCGCGACCTGGCCGCGCTGCCGGGCGGCGTCGGCAGCGGAGACCATCTGCTCGGCCTCGCCGGTGTCGTTCGCGATGGGCTTCTCGCAGAGGACGTGCTTGCCGGCCTCGAGCGCGGCGATCGCGATCTCCGCGTGCAGGAAGCCCGGGGTGCAGATGTCGACGATGTCGACGTCGTCCCGCGAGATCGCGCGCCGCCAGTCGGTCTCGTACCCCTCCCAGTCCAGGCGGCGCGCCGCCTCGGAGACCTTCCGCTCGTCGCGCCCCACGATCACCCGGCGGGCGACCGGGGGACCGTCGAAGGCGGCGCCCAGTGTGCGCCAGGCCTGCGAGTGGGCGCGCCCCATGAACTCGTAGCCGATCAGGGCGATGCCGAGCGGGCGCTCCCCGCCCGCTCGAGGATCCTGGTCAGGGGTGGTCATGCGTGCTCTCCTCCGCTGGTGCTCGCTGATGGTCGCTGGTGCCCGTCCGTGCGCTGCCGTGCGCCGCCCGGCTCGGCTCAGAGCGTCGCGGCGCTGGGGTCGAAGTCGGCGGGAAGCGGCTCGGGGACGACGGTCGTGGAGGCGACGGCGACGGGCTGCGCCGTGGCCACGGCCTCGTCGATCGAGACCATCACGTCCAGCACGTGCGCGGCGAGCTCGCCGGTGAGGCGGTGGGGGACGCCCGCGCGGATCGCGCGCGCCATCTCGAGGGTGCCGAGCCCTCGCCCGGTGGCCGGGCCGCTCTCGGGCCGCGGCTTCCAGGTGTCGCCGCCCGCGCCCGCCTCCTCGCGCAGCGAGAGCATGCTCGCGCCCTCGAAGACGTTCGGGTCGGGTGCGGCGATCGTCCCGAGCGAGCCCGTGAGGTCGAGCTCGGCCGGGTAGGCGGCGCCGGAGTCGAAGGTGAGCATGACGGTCGCGGTGGTGCCGTTCTCGAAGGAGAGCAGAGCGCTGACCTGGGTGGGGACCTCGACAGGGAAGTCCTGGCCGGCCTTCGGGCCCGAGCCGATGGTGCGCGCCGGGACGGCCTGCGTGCCGACGGCCGTCACCGACGCGACGGGGCCCTGGGCGAGCACGAGCGAGGTGAGGTAGTAGGGGCCGATGTCGAACAGCGGGCCCGCGCCGAGCGCGAAGAGGAAGGCGGGGTTCGGGTGCCAGGACTCGGGGCCGGGCACGCGGAACAGGGCGAGGCCGAAGCGGGGCTCGCCGATCGCGCCGTCGGCGATCTGCCGCAGGGTCGACTGGATCCCGGCGCCGAGCACCGTGTCCGGGGCGCCGCCCACACGCAGCCCCTTCTCCTTCGCGCTCGCGAGCAGTGCGGCGGCGCTCTCCCTGTCCGTGGTCAGGGGCTTCTCGCTCCACACGTGCTTGCCGGCGGCGAGGATCTGCTCGGAGACCTCGAAGTGGGCGGCGGGGATCGTCAGGTTGACGACGATCTCGATCTCCGGATCGTCCAGGACGACGTCGGGCCCGCCGAAGGCGGGGACGCCGAACTCCTCGGCGCGCTGCGCGGCGGCCTCGGGGACGATGTCCCCGATCGCCCGCACGTCCAGGTCGGGGAAGGATCCCAGGTGCTCGAGGTACTGGGCGGAGATGGTGCCCGCTCCGATGATCCCGACTCCGACGCGTCCGGTTCCGCTCATGCTCGTTCTCTCCTCGGTTCTGCCGGCCGGTCGGCCGTGCTGATGGGTGGTGGGTGCTGCGGGTCCTGCGGGCAGGGTCAGGGCCGCTCGTCGAGATGCGCGAGCGAGGCGGCGATGCCCTCGAAGATGTCGCCCGCATAGTCGTCGAACTCGATGACGCCCAGGTGCCCGGCCTCCTGCGAGGCGGCGATGATGGCGTCGACGTCGATCTCGCCGCGGCCCAGCGGCTGCTGGGCGTCCTTGCGCCCGTCGCGCGGGCCGTCCTTGAGGTGGACGGCGCGCACGCGGTCGCCGAGCGCGGCGAGCAGCGCGACGGGATCCGATCCGCCGACGGCCGCCCAGTACGTGTCGACCTCGAGCACGACGTCCGCTCCGAGCGCCTCGTCGAGGACCTCGAGGCCCGTGCGGCCCGCGAAGACGGGCTCGGCCTCGAAGCCGTGGTTGTGATAGCCGACGGCCACGCCCTCGGCGCGCCCGACCTCGGCCGCGGCGTCGAGCAGCTCGGCCGTGCGCCGGATGTCGGCCTCCTGCGTCCACAGCGCGGGATCGCGGTGCGGCTGGATGACGGTGCCGATGCCGAGCTCGGCGGCGGTCGCGAGCAGCGCCCGCTGGTCCTCGGCGCCGAGGACGTCCGCGTGCGTCGTCGGCGCGCTGAGGCCGAGTGCGCCGAGGTGCTCCCGCAGCATGTCCGCGTGCTCGGCGAGGCCGAAGGGCTCGACGCGGGTCAGGCCCAGGTCGCGAAGACGCGCGAGGGTCCCGGCCGGATCGGCGGCGAGGGTCTCGCGCACGCTGTAGAGCTGGACGGAGATCTGCACGGGGGCTCCTTCGACGCGGTGCGGTGACGCGGCAGCAACCGGTTTCCTGTGCGCCGCGTCACCAGCCTACGAGGTCGAGGGTCATGCCACAACGACCGCCCGCGACGCGGTCCTCAGGCCTCGGGCGCGTCGTGCCCGGGGTCGCTGTCCCCGGGGCCCTCGCCGGTGGCGCCGTCGCCGTCGTCGTCGAGTCCCTGCAGGAACTTCTCGACCTCGGCCGCGATCTCCTCAGCGTCGGGGACGTCGGTGTCGTCGAGCGCGCCCGAGATCCCCATGCGGTCCACGTTCTCCTCGAGGGAGGAGACCATCTCCTGGAGCTGCGGGGACGCCTCGACCTGCTGGGCGATCGATTCGCGCACGGTCTCGGCCATCGGCTCGAGGGCGCCGGCCGGCAGCAGCGGCCCGCCCTCCTCGCCGACGGCGCGCAGCAGGGAGATCGCGGCATCGGGGTACTCGAGCTCGTGCAGGTACTGGGGGACCTGCACGGCGATCCCGACCACCGTGTGACCCGCCTCGTGCAGACGCATCGTCAGCAGTGCCGTGAACGGAGCGCGCAGCCGGAAGGTCGCGGGCACGGGGTGCGGGCGGGAGATGTCGGCGCGATCGCCGGCGAAGCGGCTGACCTGCAGGGCGCGCGTATGGGGCACGGGCGCGGGGAAGCTCTGGGCGACCAGCGTGCGCTCGACGCCGAGCTGCTCGACGACGATCCGCAGGGACGAGGCGACCCGCTCCCACTGGAACGACGGCTCGGGCCCGGTGAGCAGGAAGAACGTCTCGCCGCTGGGGTCCGTGACCTCGTGCAGCAGGATCTCCGGCTTGTCGTACTCGGCGAACTCGTCGCGCTCGAGCGTGATCGAGGGGCGGCGCCCCGTGTAGTCGTGGACCTGGTCCATGTCGAGACGGCCCACGACCCTGTTCTCCAGGGTGTTCAGCAGGTGGTCGTCCACGAGCCGCTGGGCATGGCCGGCGTCGCCGAACGCACCCAGGGTGACCACGAGCGTGCGGCCGCGCAGCGCGCGCGAGTCGACATGGCGTTCGTAGCTGAACAGTGCTGTCGGGTCCATGGTGCGCCTCCTGGTCCTGCCGCTCGGTCGATGCCGGCGCGGTCGATGCGGATGTCCAGGTCAACGTCCTCGGCGGATCCCGTATTCCGGTCCCGCGGCCCGCGGGGTGTGAGACGGGAGTCATCGGGCCGAGGGCGCCTCTTCGCGGCCGCCCACGAGCCGGATCGCGAGCGCGGCGACCGCCGCGAGCAGCGCGAAGGCCCAGAACGTGAGTCCGTACCCGCTCGCGCCGAGCGCGGCCAGGGCGAGCAGGGGACCGGTGAGGATCGCGCCCGCGCGACGCGAGTTCAGGTAGACGCCCGAGGCGAGGCCGGGCCGGTCGATCGCCTCCTGCATCCACGCCAGTCCGACGCCGGTGAGCGCCGCGATTCCCAGCGCATTGGGGATCTGCAGCGCCACGAGCGCCAGGGGAGAGGCGAGCAGCGGCACGAGCGCATAGTAGAGAGCGGCGAGAAGGGCGCCGGCGGCCAGGAGCGTCGTCGGACGGATCGTGCGGGTGAGTCGGCCGAGCAGCAGCAGCGCGGGCGCCTCCAGCGCGGCGCAGACCCCGAGCGCGACGCCGGCCCAGACCGTGGCGAGGTGCAGGTGCTCGGTGACCAGCAGCGGCATCGCCGTGACGGATCCTGCGTTCCCCGCCTGCAGCGCGGTGATCGCGAGCACCACGACGACCAGCTCGAGACGTCGGCCCGGCCTCCGCGCCGCTGCGACCCCCTCGTCGGCCCGCCCGTCGTCGGCGGACCCGCGCCCGGCCGGTCCGTGGCCGGGCCCCGTGCCGCCGGCCCGCCCCGTCGCTCCCTCGCCCTCCGCGGGCTCCGTGCGCGCGGCGGCGCGCCGCACGCTCGTCCGGATCGCGACGCTGAGGCCGAGCGACCCGAGCGCGTCGGCGGCGATCAGCAGCAGCACCGCCCGATCCCCGAAGCCGGTCATCACGCCCGTCGCGAGCGGGGGACCGGCGACCCATGCCACCGAGAACACGGCGCGGGTGCGCACCACCTGCTCGGGGCTCGACCCCTCGGAGCGCTGCAGCGCGAAGAGCATCCCCGACCACACGCCGGCGGGCCCGGCGAGCACCACGAGCACGATGCCCGCCACGGTGAGGCTCGTGGTCGCGGCGAGGCTGAGCACGGTGGCGAGCGTGAGCGCGGCGCACAGGATCATCGGTCCCGCGTAGTCGCGCCGACGATCCGCCCACGCAGGGATCACGAGCGCTGCGAGGAAGCCGCTCGCGTTCATGATCGCGAGCACGAGGCCCACCTGTCCGGGATCCGCGCCGAACAGCGCGGAGAGCAGGAGTGCGATCACGGGGTTCAGCAGGGCGAGCTGCAGTCCGCCGACGAGGGCGGAGGCGGGGATCAGGCAGCGGCTCACACCGAGAACGATACGGAGCGCTCCGTCCGGGTCGAGGTCCGGCCGACAGGGGCACCGCCGCTGTCCCCGTCCGCGGTGCCCCGGTGGCCGGGACACCGCTCTCCTGGCCGATCCGGACCCCCTCGTGGCGCGCGAGCGCATACGGTAACCCCCGAGCGGTGCCCTCCGGGCGCCGCGGACGAGGGGACGGGGAGGAGGCGATCTCGATGAGCTCGACGCTGAGCGATGTGGCACGGGAGGCAGGAGTCTCCAAGGGGACGGCCTCCAAGGCTCTCAACGGCCGGTCCGGGGTCTCCGCGGCCACGCGGGAGCGGGTGGTCGCCGCCGCGGAGGACCTCGGGTGGAAGCCGTCGTACGCCGCGCGGGCGCTCTCGCGCTCGGCGACAGGGGTGTTCGGTCTCGCGATCGCGCGCTCGAGCGAGACCGTCGGCGCGGAGAACTTCTTCATGGCGTTCGTCGCCGGGATGGAGGAGGAGCTCTCCCACAGCGACCGCGCGCTGCTCATGCAGATCGTGCCCGACGTGGACGCCGAGGCGGCGCTGCTCGAGCGCTGGGCGGCCGAGCGGCGCGTGGACGGGATCGTGCTCATGGACGCGCGGGTGGACGATCCCCGGATCCCGGTCATCGCGGACGCGGGAGTGCCGACGGCGGCGATGGCCTGCGAGGACCTGGGGGCGGGCATCGCGATGCTGCTCGTGGACGAGGAGGAGCGGATGCGCACGATGCTCGAGCACCTCGCGTCCCGCGCCGGGGGCGGCCATGAGCGCATCGCCTACATCGCGGGGCCTCCGGAGTTCCTGCACGTGGCGCGCCGTCGTCGCGCCTTCGAGGAGATCTGCGCGGCCCGCGGGATCGGGGCGAGCGTGCTCACCTCGGACTATCGGCGCGCGTCCGTCGCGCGCTGGGGTCGCGAGATCCTCGCCCTGCACGAGGACGAGGGCTGCCGCGCCGTCATCGTCGACAACGAGCTGCTGGCCGCGCAGCTGCTCGCGCAGCTCCGCGGGGCCGACCTCGCCGTGCCGCGCGATCTCGCGGTCACCGCGCTCGAGGACTCGATCCTGTGCACGGTCACCGATCCGCCGCTCACGGCTCTCGGCCGGGACGTGGGCGAGAACGGCAGGCAGCTCGCGCGCCTGCTCGTGGAGCTCGCCGAGCAGGGGCCGGCGGGGGTCGTGGTCGCGGATCCGGGAGCGGTCGTGGAGCGCGGGAGCAGCTGAGCGGATCCGCTGAGCGCCCGTGCGCTCGCGAGCGGTGGAACGCGCAGAGTCGCGCAGGTCACGGAAACCGGTTGCGATCGTTATTAGTTCGTGACCCCGGATTCGGTGCGGTCACCGACGGCACAGCCTAGATTCTGGAGCCATCGGATCAAGGCGGATCCGCGGCTCCAACGGCGGGGCCGATCCTTGAGAGGCCACGGTCACCATGTCCCACCTCGATTCATCCCAGCGCACCCTTTCCGGCTCCACCCGTCGCGGGTTCCTCGCCGCCTCCGGCGCGGCCGGCGGCGTCCTCGCCCTGGCCTCCTGCGGCGGCAAGAGCGGGGGAGGGTCCGGCGGTTCCGACGAGCTCGTCGGCGTCGGCAACAACGGCATGGCCGGCAAGGGCCGCAGCGGCGACGCCGCCGACCAGCTGTTCATCGCCGGCTTCCAGTGGAGCCCGCCCACGAACTTCAACACCTTCGCCGGAGCCCCGGCATGGCCCGCCTCCGGCAACGTCGCCCAGTACGTCTACGAGACCCTGCTGCGCTACGACATCGTCTCCGGTGATCTGAAGCCCGGCCTGGCGGCGAAGTACGAGGTCGACGGCACGTCCTCGATCACGCTCACGCTCCAGGACGGCATCACCTGGCACGACGGCACCGAGTTCACGACGGACGACGTCCTGTACACCTTCGAGCTCGGCAAGATCGACGAGAGCCTGGGCGTCGCCTCCTTCTGGGTCGAGGTCGACGAGATGACCGCCGACGGCAGCACGATCAGCATCGCGGTCAACAAGGACCGCAAGAACGTCGGCATGGTGCTCGCGACCCTCGCCCAGCAGTTCATCGTGCCCAAGGCCGTCTTCGAGAAGGCCGCGAAGGAGACCGGCAACAAGCTCGCCTCCTGGGAGACCAAGGAGTGCATGGGCACCGGCCCGTACACGCTCGAGAAGGCCGATCAGACCCAGATCATCCTCGCGCGCAACGAGAAGTACTGGGGCAAGGACTTCTACGGCGGCCTTCCCGCGCCGACGAAGGTCATCCACCCGATCTTCAAGTCCAACGAGGACGGCAACCTGAAGTTCCAGAACGGCGAGCTCGACGTGATGCAGCAGTTCATCCCGCAGATCTCGAAGATGTGGGACTCCGGCAAGCCCGTCGGCACCTACCTCCAGGAGGAGCCCTACTTCGTGGCCGGCTCGATGCCGATGTTCCTCATCAACACCACGAAGGACGGCCTCAAGGATCCCGAGGTGCGGCGCGCCATGGCCTACGCCGTGGACTACGCCTCCATCGCCGAGACCGCCATGTCCGGCTACTCGCCCGACGTCGTCGCCTCGCTGATCCTGCCCGAGGGCGCCGAGTCGGAGTGGATCGACAAGGACAAGGCCAAGGCCGACGGCTGGAGCTACGACCCGAAGAAGGCCGAGCAGATCCTCACCGACGCCGGCTACGCGAAGGGCTCGGACGGCATCTATGCCAAGGACGGCGTGAAGCTGGGCCCCTGGAAGCTCGTCACCCCGCAGGGCTGGACCGACTGGAACGCGGCGCTCGAGATCGTGGCCAAGAGCTTCACGGCCGTCGGCATCTCTGCGGCCACGAACTTCCCGCAGCAGGCGCAGGTGACGACGTCCATCCAGAACGGCGACTTCGACCTCGCCTGCTGGTACGTCGCCGGCGCGAACCCGGCCACGCCCTGGCAGCGCTTCAGCGACGTGATGAGCAACGTGGAGCTCGCCGACCTGGGCAAGACCGCGTATCGCAACTATGGACGCTGGGAGAACGACGAGGTCGACGACCTCCTCGAGGCCGCCGCCGCAGCCGCGGACGACGACTCCAAGAAGAAGGCGCTGACGGCGCTCGACGACCTCTTCCGCAAGGAGGTCCCGGCGTTCCCGCTCATGTACCGGCCGGACGAGTTCTTCGAGTTCAACGCGAGCAACTGGTCGAACTGGCCCACCGAGAAGAACGACTACGCGCCGCCGATGTTCCGCGGCGCGGGCAACGAGTGGATCTTCAAGATCCAGAAGATCGGCGGCTGAGGCACCGCCGTGAAGCTCGGACGCTACATCGCACGCAAGACGATGTGGTACCTGGTCGCGCTGGTGGCAGCAGTGTCCCTGAACTTCCTGCTGCCCCGGCTCGTCCCGGGCAACCCCGTCGACGTCATCGTCTCCAACCTCACCCGCGGCGGCTCCATCACGGGTGAGCAGCAGAAGCAGATCTACGACAGCTTCGTCACCGAGTTCGGTCTGGACCAGCCCCTGTGGCAGCAGTTCCTCACCTACCTCGGCAAGGTGTTCAGCGGCGACCTGGGCACGTCCTTCGGCTCGTACCCGACCTCGGTGAACACGCTGATCGGCGACGCCCTGCCGTGGTCGATCGCCGTGCAGCTGCCCGCGATCATCATCGGCTGGCTGCTGGGCAACCTGGTCGGCGCCGTCGCGGCCTTCCGGGGCGGCAACTGGGACCGCAGCGTGTTCACCTCCTCGCTGTTCCTCTCGGCCATGCCGTACTACTGCCTGTCGATCCTGCTGCTCTACGGCCTCGCCGTGGTCGCGGGCGTGTTCCCCGTGGGCGGCGCGTACTCGCTCGGAGAGACGCCCTCGCTCAGTCCGTCGTTCCTCATGGACGCGCTCAGCTACTACTGGCTGCCGTTCCTCTCGCTCGTGGTCGTCTTCATCGGCGGCCAGGCGGTGGGCATGCGCTCGATGGCGATCTACGAGCTGGGCGGGGACTACGTGAACTACGCCCGTGCGATGGGCATCGGCGACAACAAGATCACCCAGTACATCTTCCGCAACGCGATGCTCCCGCAGATCACGGGCCTCGCCCTGTCGATCGGCACGCTCGTGGGCGGCGCCCTGATCACCGAGCTGGTGTTCAACTACCCGGGCGTCGGGACGCTGCTGTTCACGGCGATCTCCAACAACGACTACCCGGTGATCCAGGCGATCACCCTGATCATCACGGTGGCCGTGCTGGTGGCGAACTTCTGCGTCGAGATCGTCTACGGCATCGTCGACCCGCGCATCCGCGCGGCGGCCACAGGGGAGAAGTGACATGTCCGCACCGAACGCTCCCCTCACCGACGAGAAGGCCGCGCCGCGGTCCAATCCGTTCCGCAGCATCAACCTCTCCACTCGGTTCTGGGTCGCCCTGGTCCTCGTGGCCTTCGTGGTGGTCCTGGGCATGGCCGGATGGGTCTACCCGACGGGTCCGGGCGAGAAGGTCGGGTCCCTCTACGACCCGCCCGGCAACGGCCTGCTCTTCGGCACCGACAACTTCGGGCACGACGTGGTCTCGGTGCTCATGGCGGGAACCCGGACCTCGCTGATCATCGGACTGGTCGCCGGCATCGTCGCGACCACGATCGGCGTGGCCATCGGGCTGATCTCCGGCTTCGTGGGCGGCTGGCTCGAGGAGCTCCTGATGGGCGTCACCAACGTGGTGCTCGCGATCCCCTCGATCATCGTGCTGATCCTGATCTCGATCTCGCTGCCCCAGAGCACCATCTGGTCGCTCGCGATCGTCATCGGCATCACCTCGTGGCCCTGGACGGCGCGCGCCGTGCGCGCGCAGGCCAGCAGCGTCGCGACCCGTGAGCACATCGACGTGGCCCGGCTGTCCGGTTCACGACTGCCCTCGATCCTGCTGCGGGACGTGCTGCCCTACATCCTGTCGTACACGGTGATGGCCTTCGTGCTGCAGGTCTCCGGCGCGATCCTCGCCGAGGCCGCGCTGTCGATGCTGGGGCTCGGCCCGTCGGGCGCGAACTCCCTGGGCACCCAGCTGCACTGGGCGCTCGCCTTCCAGGCCGTCGCGAGCGGCGCCTGGTGGGCGTTCCTGCCGCCGACCATCATCCTCACCCTCGTGTCCTTCGGCTTCCTGCTGCTGCAGGCGAGCCTGGACGAGGTCTTCAACCCGCGTCTGCGCCGCGGCAAGCGCCGGCAGATGAAGCAGGCCGCCGCCCGCCGCGCCGCCGATGCCCGTGCGCTCGCAGCCTCCCGCAGCGAGCAGGACGACGACGCGCAGGACCCCGAGGGCGCGGCGGTCCCGGCCGCCGGCCGCGGCATCCAGGAAGGAGGCGTCGCATGAGCGTCGCCGCACCGGCCCCGGAGACCCCCTCCCGCCACGAGGGGATCCTCGCCCGCGCCATCGACGTCACCGCCGTCTACGGCGGCGGCGAGAAGGATTTCACCGCCGTGGACGCCGTCTCCCTCGAGCTGGGGGAGGGGCAGATCCTCGGGCTCGCGGGCGAGTCCGGCTGCGGGAAGACCACGCTGGGCAACTCGCTCGCGATGATCGCGACCCCTCCGCTCTACGTCCTCGGCGGACGGCTCGAGATCGACGGGCAGGACATCGACCTCACCACCGTTCACGGCGCGGCCGACGTCAAGCGCCAGCGCCCGTACCGCGGCGGCACCGTCTCGATGCTCCCGCAGGGCGCGATGAACGCCATCAGCCCGACGGTGAGGATCCGCTCCCTCGTGCACGACGTGATGCGCGCGCACGACCACTCGGTCACCAAGGACCAGGCGCTCGACCTCGCGCGCGACAGGCTGAAGATGCTCGAGCTTCCCGTGCGGGTGCTCGACTCCTACGCCCACCAGCTCTCCGGCGGCATGAAGCAGCGCGTGATCACCGTGATCTCGACCCTGCTGAACCCGCGCCTGCTGATCGCCGACGAGCCGACCTCCGCGCTCGACGTCTCCAGCCAGCGCATGCTCGTGGAGATGCTGCTCGCGATGGTCGAGGAGGGCATCATGTCCGGCGTCGTCTTCGTGACGCACGACCTCCCGGTGCTCTCCCAGGTCTCCGACAGGCTCGCGATCATGAACGCCGGCAGGATCGTCGAGACCGGGCCGACGGAGCAGCTCGTCCACGACCCGCAGCACCCCTACACGAAGAAGCTGCTCTCCTCGGTGCTCGACCCCACCGAGGAGACCCGGCAGCGAGGGCAGGCCAGGGCGCGCGGGACGACGCCGTCGGCCGCTGCGGCCCCGAGCCCCGCGCCGGCCCCGACCCCTGAGCGAGAGGCGTGAGCGCCATGGAGCAGATCACGACGGCCGAGGCTGCCGGCGACCGGACCGATGACATGTTCAGTCACAGCGTGGTGACGGGTGAGGCCGTGCTGGCCTGCGAGAACGTCACCAAGGAGTTCAGCGTGGCGGGCGGGAAGGTCGTCGCGGTCGACGACGTCTCCCTGCAGTTCCCGGCCGGCAGCGTGCTCGCGGTGGTGGGGGAGTCCGGGTCGGGCAAGTCGACGCTCGCCCGGATGCTGCTGCGGCTGATGCCTGTCACCTCGGGCACGATCACCTTCCGCGACCAGGACGTCACGCGACTGCACGGCCGTCACCTGCGCGGGTACTGGCGCGAGGTGCAGGCCGTGTTCCAGGACCCGTTCGCCTCCTTCAACCAGTTCTTCACCGTCGGCTCGCTGCTGCGGCGCAGCCTGCACCTGGCGGAGGTCCCCAAGGACGAGGCCGACGACCTCATCGAGCAGTGCCTGGGCTATGTCGACCTCACGCCCGATCAGGCGATGGGCAAGTTCCCGCACCAGCTCTCCGGCGGGCAGCGCCAGCGCGTGATGATCGCCCGCGCGCTGATGATGAAGCCCACCGTGCTGCTGGCCGACGAGGCGACGAGCATGCTGGATGCGACCCTGCGCGTGAACGTCCTCAACGTGCTGCACGACCTCAAGCACGACCTCGGGCTCACGGTCCTGTTCATCACCCACGACATCGGCCAGGCCTGCTACCTCGCGGACCGCGTCGCGGTGATGGAGCACGGCCGCGTGGTCGAGCGCGGCACGACGGAGGAGGTCATCTTCGACCCCCACGGCGACTACACCAAGCGACTGCTCGCGGACGTCCCCGACCTCAAGGGCAGCCTCAAGCGCAGCGCCTGAGCAGCGCCCGAGCAGAGCACGCGGGCGCGGACGGGAGCACTGGGCGTGCCGCTCCTCACCGCACGCCGATAGGCTGGGTGAGGCGCCCTGGGCGGGCGTCGGACCGGGGGAGAGGAGTCGCACCGTGGGCGCGATCAGGCCATGGCATGTCATCGTCCTCGTCGTCTTCGTGATCCTGCCCCTGCTGGTGATCGCGGCGGTCGTCGCCCTCGTCCTCGTCCTGATGAGACGTTCCCGCTCCGCGCCGTCGGCCGCGCCGCAGGATTCGTGGTCGCCACCAGGGCAGGGGAGTCCGGCCCTGGCGCCCGGTGCTGCGTCGGAGGACCCCCGGGCGATCCTCGATCGGCGCCTCGCCCTCGGTGAGATCGGCCCCGAGGAGCACGCGCGACTCCGTCAGATCCTCGACGCCGAGAACGGAAGGAATCCATGACCGCGACCTCCGAGATCGATCACCTCACCTGGGACGCCCTGCGCCTCGAGGACGTCGAGCAGCTGTGCTCGCTGATCAACGCCATCGGCGAGGCCGACGGCACCGGCGAGACCATCTCCCTCGCGTCGACGCGCGAGTTCCTCGGGACGCCGGGCACGGATCTCGACCGCGAGTCGATCGCGGTGCGCGAGGGCGACCGCCTGATCGCCTACGGCTGCGTCGACGTCGCCGCGCAGCCCGATCGCGAGGGGCGTGCGCGCTGCCGTCTGCCGGGAGGAGTGCACCCGTCCCACCGCGGCCGGGGGATCGGCGGCCGGATCCTCGACGCCCAGCAGGAGATCGCCGAGCGTCTGGCGGCGGCCGAGCACCCCGGCCGGGCCGGTCACATGCACGTCGGCGGAGGGCTCGAGGGAGCGGACGTGCGCCCGCTGCTCACCGCGCGCGGCTTCGCACCCGTGCGCTCCTTCTTGGAGATGCTGCGCGAGCTGCCGGGGGAGCAGGTGGCGCCCTCGCCGTCGATCGCGGGCGTCGATCTGCGCACTCCCGGTGACGCGGACGCCGAGGCTGTGCACGCCGCGCACGTGGCCGCCTTCGCCGACCACTGGGGCTCGGCGCCCTCGTCCCCGGAGCGCTGGGCGCACATGTGGAGCGCCTCGACCCGCCGTCCCGAGTTCTCCTCGATCGCGGTGGACGGAGAGGGGCGCGTCCTCGCCTACGTGATGACCGACGTGTGGGAGGACCGCCGTCTCTACATCGCGCTGGTCGGCACCCGGCCCGAGGCCCGCGGGCGGGGGATCGGCACCGCCGTGCTCGCCCGCACACTGCGCCTCGCGGCGGCGTCGGGGGAGTTCGACGACGTCCAGCTCGAGGTCGACGGCGCGAGCCTCACCGGGGCAGGGCGGCTCTACGAGCGTCTCGGCTTCACTCGAGACAAAGAATTCACGCTGTATAGTAAAGATCTGCAGAAAGAGGCTGTGTAGATGGCGATCATCCACAGGGCGCAGCTGACGCCTTCGAAGACCGAGATCCTGCGCGACCTGCTGGCCTCCCGCGGCTGGCTCGAGGGCGAGGACCTCACGGTGATCGGGGCCTATCGATTCGATGATCCCGCAGGTCAGGTGGGTATCGAGTGTCATCTGGTGCGCACGGGGGAGACGGTCTACCACCTGCCGCTCACGTACCGCAGCGCGCCGATCGACACCGCCGGGGACGATGGCGAGGTCGCCGAGCCGGTCGCGACCATGGAGCACTCGGTGCTCGGCACGCGCTTCGTCTTCGACGCCCTGGACGACGAGGTCGCGCTCGACGCGTTCTGGCGCGCGCTGTGCGACGAGCAGCAGCAGGCGGAGCTCGACGTGTACGAGGGTGACCGGCTCGTGGAGCATCGCGCCCAGTCCGTCGATCTGCGACTGGAGATCGACGCGGGTGCGCAGGCGCCGCGGCTCGGGCAGCTCGAGGACGACGACGGTGCGTCGTTCACGATCGCGCAGAGCATCGGCGGGCTCGACGGCGTCGTCCGTCTGGTCGCCGACTGGGGAGAGGGCAGCGGGGTGATCGCCGCGTACGACGGGGACTGAGCAGCGAACGTCCGTCGCGGCTCTTCCGGTCTACTTTACATAACGTGCATTATCGGCGTTGCACGCGGCGCTCGCCGCGTAGGCTCTTCCGCACGCCCGCGCATGGGAACCCGCCGCAGAACCCGCAGACGCAGACCCCGCACACGCAGAACCCGCAGACCTCGACGAGGAGACTCCGCATGCTGTTCGGCCCGGCCGACCCGAAGCACCTGCACCTGATGTCCTTCAACATCCGCATGGCGTCCGACGACACGCGTCCGGGCGACAGCGACCACTGGCCGGACCGCGCGCCGCTGCTGGACGCCCTGCTGCGCACCGAGCAGCCCACGCTCCTGGGCATCCAGGAAGGGACATTCCCCCAGCTGCCCGTGATCCAGCGCGCGCTGCCCGGCCATCGGATGATCGGCTCCGGACGCGAGGGCGGGAGCGCCGGCGAGCACGCGGCGATCTTCTTCGATGCCGAGCGCCTGCACCTCGAGGCCTGGGACCAGCTGTGGCTCTCGGACACGCCGCGGCTCGTCGGCTCGCGCACCTGGGGCAACCAGGTCACTCGGATCCTCACCTGGGCGCGCTTCCGCGACGCCAGCACAGGAACCGTGTTCGTGCACGTCAACACCCATTTCGACCATGAGGTGGAGGAGGCGCGCGTACGGAGCGCGGGGCTCCTCGCGGGCCTCGTGACGAGGCCGGAGCTCGCCGAGCTGCCGATCCTGGTGACGGGGGACTTCAACTCCCCCGCGCTCTCCCCCGCCTGGCAGGCGCTCGTCGCCCGCGGCCCGCTCGTCGACCTCTGGGAGTCCGCCGACCGCCGGGTCACGCCCGCCTGGGGATCCTTCCCCGACTACGGACCTCCGGTCGAGGGCGCCGAGCGCATCGACTGGATGCTCGCCTCCCCGGACGTCCACGCGGAGAAGATCGGCATCGGCGCGGTCCCCGCCGGGCGCCCCGCGCCCTCGGACCATGCGCCCCTGCACGCACTGATCCGCCTGGGCTGAGCCTCGCGGCGGCCCGGGCGGATCAGGGTCGGACACCCGTCGGGCGCCCGGAGCGGCGATCGGGTCAGATCCCGCGCGGCGCGTAGTCCTTGTCGGAGACGAACGAGGTGAACGCGCTCTCCGAGCCCTGGAAGACGCTCGAGTCGCCCGCGAAGGGCGCGGAGTCGGAGAACTGCCACATGTCCCAGTCCCACCAGCGTCCGGGCAGGTTCGTCGGCTTCTTCGAGCTGTAGTACGCGATCTGCATCGGCGTGTGCGCGGGCGCGAAGTCCCCGACGTACTTGTCCCACCAGTTGGCGTTGGTGTAGATCATCGGCCGACGGCCCACGGCGCTCCTGTACGCCGAGATGAAGCCGGAGATCCACGTCTGCAGCTCCTTCTGGCTGAGCCCGAAGTTCGCGGGCACGCCGGAGACGGACTCGAGATCGAGCATGCCGGGCAGCGTCCGACCATCGGCCGACCAGCCTCCCCCGCCGTTCAGGAAGGCGTCGACCTGCTTCTCCGGACCGCCGGAGTCGGGGCGCGCGAAGTGGTAGGCACCGCGGATGATCCCGGCCTTCGTCGCCGAGCTGTACTGCTGGCTGAAGGTGCTCGAGTGCCAGGTGTTGCCCTCGGTCGCCTTGATGAAGGCGTAGCGGGAGCCCTTGGACATCTGCGCCTTCCAGTCGACGCTGCCCTGGTAGGTGGAGACGTCCTGGCCGGGGATGCCGGCGGGGATCGAGGCGGCGAGCGCCGGGGCGGTCGCGAGCCCGCCGACGGTCAGCGCGGAGACGCCGACCGCTCCCCCGCGCAGCAGGGCGCGGCGGGAGGCGGGGTGTTGGGAGTCGGAGGACGGGAGGGGACGGGAGGGGCCTGTGGCGCCGGCGGCACGCGCGTGCCGGGGAAGGTAGCGGGTCACGGGGATGCTCCTGTGGTGGGGGAAGTCGCGACTGCGGAGCGAGCCGCGCCCGGCCACCGTAGCGGCCATGGAGGCCCAGGTCACTCCCCTGGCGCCCGTGTCGCCGGATTCGCCGGAACCTCGGGACGACGATCCGGGGTCGTCGTCACGCGCTCGTCGCGGGCTGTTCGCCCTCCCGTCCACGCAGTTCACGCCGCGTGCGACGACGGCCGAGCACCGCGAGGACCGCGACCACGAGGAGGTCGAGCCCCAGCATCCCGAGCACCCAGGGTCCGCCGGCGCCGCCCTCTGCGGAGCGGTCGATGACGATCCCGCCGTCGCCGACCGTGAGCGCTGCGAAGAGCATGAACACCATGTTGTTGCCGACGTGGAAGGCGATGGAGGCCTCGATGCCTCCCGTGGCGATCGCCAGCAGCGCCCCGCACAGCCCGAAGCCTGTGTAGTAGAGCGCGAGCCAGGGATCGGTGGCGCCGTGGACCAGGCCGAACAGCACGGTCGAGAGCGCGGTGCCCAGGATGATCGCCCCCAGCGGGCGCCGTCGGATCCAGGAGCCCAGCAGCGGGAGCAGCGTCCCCCGGAACATGACCTCCTCGCCCGCCGCCTGCAGCGGTGTGGTGAGCAGGGCGATGAGCACCAGCGGCAGGGTCGAGGCGCCGATCTGCACTGTGCCCGCGGCGCGCAGGTCCGGGCTCGCGAGGAGGGCGGCGCCCAGGGCGAGCGCGATCACGAGCAGCACGATCAGCGCGCTGCGCAGCACTCGATCCCACGAGAAGGGGCGCGAGACGGTCAGGGCCGCGCGCCACGGCACGCCCGCGATCCAGCGCAGGGCGAGCAGCGAGACGGGGATCAGGAGCGCGAGGCAGAGGTTCGTCAGCAGCATCAGGGACGGGGACAGTCCGACCCCCGTCGGCGCCGTGCCCTGCAATGCCATCGTCCCGATCGCCCAGAGGATGCCCGCGACGATCTGCGTGGAGAACATGATGACCACGAGAGCGGCCAGCACGGCGATCGGTGCCCACCAGCGCGTGCGGACGTGCGCCCCGAACGGCCGGTCTGGGAGCACCGAGCCCCGAGGCGGCGCCTGCGGGGCCGGCGGGCTCTGCCCGGCCGACGGGGCGGGGGCTCGGTCCGTCGCAGGAAGGGTGTGCGGTGCATCGGAGGAGGTCATGGCTCCACCCTTCCGGAGCTCGTCCCCTCCGGCATCCGCCTCTCGGCCAGGCGCCGTCGACCGATCGCGACCCGTGCCGGGGTCCGTCCGCGACTTTCGTCGCACGGCGCCGGGTCCGAGGCGCGCCTCAGCTGGTCTGCTCGCGCCCGCTCCCCCGTCCCGCGATCACGAAGCACGTCACGGAGATCAGCGAGCCGATCACCATCACGATCGCCATCGGCAGCGAGGACTCGGTGCCGCCCAGGCCCACGAGGGGCGCGGCGAGGGAGGCTGCGATCGAGAAGCCCAGGCCCAGCATCGCCGAGCCCGTGCCGGCGACCTCGAGGGCGGCGCGCGAGGCGAGGGCGCCGCCGTTGCCGAAGATCATGCCCTGCGGGGCCACGGTGAGGAAGAAGGCGGGCAGCACGATCCATGCGGGCGTGTCGAGGAAGAGGCTGCCGATGAGCAGGGCGAAGGACGCGCACACGACCACGCTCAGCCCGATCCGGATCAGCGGGCGCGGATGGATGCTGCGGGTCAGGCGCGCCGAGAGGAAGGACATGGCCATCATCCCCATCGAGTTGATCGCGAAGCTCACCGAGTATGCGGACGAGGAGAAGCCCAGCATGTTCTGCACGACGAACGAGGAGGCCGACACGTAGGCCATGAGCGCGAAGGCCGAGAACGCGTTGACGAGCATGTAGGCGACGAACTGACGGCGCCTCAGCAGCATCGCGCAGTTGTGGGCGAAGGTGCGCAGTCCCCCGCTGTGGCGCCGCGAGGCGGGAAGCGACTCGGGGATCAGCAGCAGCGTGCCCACGAGCGAGAGCAGCGACATCGCGGCGATCACCCAGAACACCTCGCGCCACTGCCCGAAGAGCAGGATGACCCCGCCCAGCAGCGGCGCGACGATCGGGGCGATGCCGCCCACGCCCTGCATGATGTTCATGACACGGAACAGCTCCGGCCCGTCGGTGAGGTCGATGAGGACCGCGCGCCCGAGCACCATGCCGAAGCCGCCCCCGAAGCCCTGGAGCACGCGGAAGGCCAGCAGCACGCCGACGTTCGGGGCGAGGGCGCAGACGATCGACGCCGTCAGGCACAGGGAGATGCCGAGGAGCAGCGGGATCCGTCGTCCCACCCGGTCCGAGAGCGGGCCGGCGATGATCTGACCGCTCGCCGTGCCCAGGAAGAACGCGGTGATCGTGAGCTGCATGCGCGAGGCCGTCGTCCCCAGGTCGCCCGTGACCTCGGGGAAGGCGGGGATGTACATGTCGGTCGCGAGGGGGCCGATGGCGCTCAGCGTGGTGAGCACGAGGATCACCAGCGCGGTGACGCGCCCGCGGGTCCCGGCGAGCTCCTCGGAGCTGGGCAGGTGGGCGAGCTCGCGGTCCGCCGCGTCCTCGAGGACAGGAATGCCGGAGGTGATGGTGGGGACCGCGCCGGTGATGGTCGGCACGTCGCCGGTGAGCGTGGGCAGTCCGCCGGTGGCGGTGCACGAGTATTCGGGGTCGCCGGGGCGCGAGGACACGAAGGGCCTTTCGAAGGGCATGAGGAGGCGGGGAGGGGAAGGAGTCTGCGACCACACATCCCACGTGGGAGTGTCCGAGAAGCCTAGTCGCGCCGTTCCTCGCGCGCATCCTCCGCGCGGCGTCGTCTCATCGCTCGGGCACCGAGCAGCGCGGCGATCGCTGCGATCGCCGCGTACAGGGTGCCGAGCCCCGCCGCCGCGAGCCATCCGCTGTGCTCGTAGCCGACGGAGCCCAGCGCCGATCCGGCCGTCGCCCCCACGTAGTAGGCGGTGAGATAGAGGGCCGACGCGGTCGAGCGGGCCGAGGCCGGGGCGAGACGGGCGACCGTCGCCGAGGCGCTCGAGTGGCCGAGGAAGAACAGGGCCGTCATCAGGCCGAGGCCCACGACGACCCAGAGCAGCTGGGAGGGCAGGGCGATCCAGTAGCCCGCGGCCACCGCGAGGGCAGAGACCAGCAGCGCGGGCACCAGCCCGATCCGGCCGACGATCCTGCCGGCCCGCGCCGAGGTGAACGTGCCGAGCAGGTAGAGCAGGAACACGGCGTTCGCCGCGGCGGGACCCAGGCCGAGCTCGGGTCCCTGGAGCCGGAAGCCGACCACGGTGTACGCGCTGTTGAAGGCCGCCATCAGTGCGGCCCCGATCACGCAGGCCGCGAGCACCCCGGGGATCGAGAGCGACTCCCGCGCGGCGCGGAGCGTGCGGCCGACGGCCCGCTCCCCCGTCTTCCGCTCCTCCGTCTTCCGGTCCCCCGCCGCCGGCCGCCTCTGCGGCCCGGCCGACGTCGAGCCCGCGCTCGCCGCCGCCCCGCGAGGACGCAGCAGTGCGACGCCCAGCCCGCATGCGAGGCACAGCACGGCCATCACGCCCATCGCCCAGCGCCAGGACGCGAACTCGGCGACAGCGCCGGGGATCAGTCGGGAGCAGAGCCCGCCCACGGTGTTGCCGGCCAGGTAGATGCCGGTCGCGGCGGTGATGGCCTCGGGCGCGATCCTCTCGCCGATCAGGGCGAGCGCGCTCGCGGGCACCAGGGACACGGCGACGCCCTGCAGGAACCGCGCCGCCACCAGCGACCAGAGCGAGGGCATGAGCGCGCAGGCCAGGCCGATCACCCCGGAGAGGACGAGGAACACGAGCATCCGGTGGAAGAGCCCCCGGCGCAGGCCGACCGTGCTGAGCGGGATCATCCCGAGCGCCATGCCGAGCGTGGTCGCGGCGACGCTCCAGCCGGTCGCGGCCTCCCCTGCGCCGAAGCCCGCGCCGATCTGCGGGAGCAGGCCCTGCGTGTCGTACATGACGAGGAAGACCGCGAAGCCGGCGAGGAACACGGCGCCCACCACGCGGCGGTAGCCGGGGGATCCCTGGGGGTAGGGAGCGGACGGGGAGGAGGCGGTGTCGGCAGAGGTCATGAGGCGGCTGCCAGCGCCGCCTGGTAGGTCGGGTCCACGCGCTTGAGGAAACGGATGACCGCGGCGGTGATCGGGATGACCGCGTACTGCACGGCCACCTTGTAGACGAAGCCGAGCACCGTGTACTCGGCCCAGTCGCCCACGCTGGTGATGCCGATCGCGGCGGCCGCGATCGTGCAGAAGAGGAAGGTGTCCACGAGCTCGCCGGCGCCGCTCGCGGAGAACAGGCGGCCGATGAGGCCCCGCTCCCCCGCTCGTCGCTTCATGCGGCTCATGATCAGGGAGTTCACGCTCTGCCCTGCGGCGAAGCCCACGAGGCCCGCGAGGACCACGATCCACACCGGGCCGAGCGCCGTCTCGATGGCCTCCTGCTTGGCCAGCCCGTAGTCGTCGGGGAACGGCGGCAGGGCGATGATCACCTGGTAGCAGATCGCGGCGAGGATGTTCACGACGAAGCCCATGATGATCGCGCGCCGCGCCGCGCGCACCCCGTAGAGCTCGGTGATGATGTCCCCGACGATGTACGCCAGGGGGAAGAGGAAGAAGCCGCCGTCGGTGATGATGTCGAAGCCGATGCCCGGGATCGTCCCGAAGAACACGCCCTTCGCGGCGCCGATCCCCGAGAGGATCACCACCGCGCACATGATCATGGCGAGGATGTCGTAATGCGAGGAGCCCCGGTCGGCGTAGGCCACGCCGGCCGGGCGTCCAGAGTGCTCACGCTTCGCGGGGATCTGCGCGCTCTCGGCGCGCGGGGTCGGGGCGGTGCTCATGCGGTCCCTCCGGGGTCGGTGCGGGGCCGACGGATCAGTCGGCCGTCCGGCATTCTCCCCCGTCGGCGGCCCCGGCGCAGACAGCGCCCGTCGCGCCCGCCTCGCCCGGCTGCAGGAACGCGCGCAGCGTGCCCAGGATCGTCGTCGAGGCGAGGGCGGAGACGTCCTCGCCCTCGAGCTGCTCGCGTGTGATGAGGTCGATGAACACGCCGATCAGCAGCTGGGCGAGGTCCTCGAAGTCCAGCCCCTCGCGCGGGCCGACGCCGGGGGCGGTCGAGGCGAGCACCCCCGCGACCGTCGAGCGCAGCAGGCGGCGCTGCGAGACCAGCTCGTCGCGATCGGCCTGGGAGCGCAGCGAATGGGTGACGGCCTCGGTGTGCAGCAGGCACCACTGTCGGCCGAAGGGACGCATCGCCTCGAACAGGTCGAGCATGAGCGCGGCCTCCTCGGTGCGCGCGCCCTCGTCGGCCGCACCGCCGACGGAGCCGCTCGGGGCCACGGATCCGAGCGGGCCGTGCGCGGCGCGCGCCTCGTCCACGCGCTCGTGCATGATCTGGATCACCTGCTGGGTCGCGAGCGCGAAGGCGGCCCGGAACACCTCGTCCTTGCTCGAGAAGTTCGAGTAGAACGCGCCGCGCGTGAATCCCGCGGCGCGCACGAGGTCGTCGATCGTCGCGCCGTCCAGGCCCTTCTCCGCGAACACCTGCACGGAGGCGCGGACCAGTCGTGACCGGGTGTTCTCCTTGCGGCGGGTCTCGTCACCGGCGGGCACGTTCCCCAGGAGGTCCGGCACGGGGTCGACCACTTCCGGATGTCCAGCTTCCATGGGTAGCATCCTACCGATACATTCGTGTATCGAGCGGACTCTCTGCGCACCTCATGGTCGCGGTCCGTCGGCCCTCTCCGTCGACACTGCCCGTCGACACCGCCTGCCGGCACTGCCCGTCGACACCGCCTGCCGGCACTGCCCGTCGACAGTCTCCGCCGGCCCGATCCGTCGGCCCCGTCCACCCTCTCCCCGCCGCCGAACGTCAGGAGATCCCTCCGTGTCCTCCACCCTGTACCGCCTCGGACGCGCGATGGCCCATGCCCGCTGGAAGGCCGTGGGCGTCTGGGCCCTCCTGCTGGTGGTCCTCGGCGGGCTCGCCGTCGGCCTCGGCGGCTCCTTCTCGAGCCAGTTCGAGATACCCGGCACCCAGGGCCAGGAGGGGCTCGACGAGCTCGCCGACCGCTTCCCGCAGATGAGCGGCACGAGCGGCCAGCTCGTCTTCCTCAGCGAGGACGGCACGAAGATCGACGACCACGAGGCGCAGATCGACCGGGTGATGGACAAGGCGGCCGACGTCGACGGGGTCGAGGCGGCCCCCTCCCCCTTCGACGAGAACAGCCCTGGCACCCGCAACGACGGCGACACCGCGATCATCGGCACCGTGCAGCTCTCGGGCAGTCCCGGCGGATTCGCCGACGGCGCCTTGGAGAAGCTCCAGAAGATCTCGGACGACGGGAACTCCGGCGGCCTGCGCGTCGAGCTCGGCGGGCAGATCCTGCAGAGCTCGGACATCCCGATGGGCTCGAGCGAGATCATCGGCCTGCTCGCCGCGCTCATCATCCTCGCGGTGACCTTCCGGTCCGTGGTTCCCGCCTTCGTGCCGATCGTGAGCGCCGTGGTGGGCGTCGGGGTCTCGATGCTCGCGGTGATGGCGCTCTCGGCGGGGATGGAGATCCCCTCGGTGACCATCTCGCTCGGCGCGATGCTGGGCCTGGCCGTGGGCATCGACTACGCCCTCTTCATCCTCTCCCGCCACCGCGGGCAGCTCAGACGCGGCATGGATGTCGTCGAATCGATCGGCGAGGCGATCGCGACCTCCGGCAGCGCCGTGATCTTCGCGGGCCTCACCGTGGTGATCGCCCTCGTCGGACTCTTCGTCACGCGCATCCCCTTCCTCACCATCATGGGCATCGCCGCGGCGGCGACGGTCGCGCTCTCCGTGGTCGTGGCCCTCACCCTGCTGCCGGCGATCATGGGCCTGCTGGGCGAGAACCTGCGCCCCCGCCGCGTGCGCCGCCTGATGGCGGAGAACGGTGGCGCGCTCCCGGAGCCCGAGGAGGGCGAGGACGAGGGCGCGGGATCCGCCGCGAAGCGCGCCGGCGGCAGCCGCTGGGTCCGCATCGTCACCAAGGTCCCGGCGCTCACGATCATCGTGGTGATCCTCGTGGTGGGCTCCCTCGCGATCCCGATCAAGGATCTGCGCCTGGGCCTCCCGGACCTGGGCACGGAGAAGCCCGACACCCAGGCCCGACAGACCTACGACCTGGTCGCGGACGAGTTCGGCGCCGGGTACAACGGCCCGCTGCTGGTCACCGCCGACATCATCAACTCCGACGACCCCCTGGGCGTGGTCGACGACCTGAAGAAGCGCATCGGCGATCTGCCGGACGTCGAGGAGATCCAGCTCGCGACCCCGAACGAGGGCGCGGACATGGCCGTGGTCGTCGTGATCCCCGAGGGCTCCCAGACCGACGAGTCGACCTCCGAGCTCGTGCGGACCCTGCGCTCCGACTCCTCGACGTGGGAGAAGGACCTCGACATCTCCGACGTCCGCGTCACCGGTCAGACGGCCGTCGCGATCGACATCACCGATCGGCTCTCCGAGGCGCTGCTGCCCTTCGCGGTGTTCGTGGTGGGGCTCTCCCTGATCCTGCTGATGGTCGTGTTCCGCTCGATCTGGGTGCCGATCAAGGCCTCGCTCGGCTACCTGCTGAGCGTCGGTGCGGCCTTCGGCGTGGTCTCGATGGTCTTCGAGTACGGATGGGGCAACGAGGCGCTCGACATCCACGTGGTGGGCCCGGTGATCGCGTTCATGCCGATCATGTGCATGGGCGTGCTGTTCGGGCTCGCCATGGACTACGAGGTCTTCCTCGTCTCCCGCATGCGTGAGGAGTACGTGCGCACCGGGGACGCCCACGGAGCGATCGAGCGCGGCTTCTCCGCGAGCGCGCCCGTGGTCATCGCCGCGGCTCTCATCATGTTCTCCGTCTTCGCGTCCTTCGTGCCCGGCGGCGCGTACATGCTGCAGCCGATCGCGGTCGCGCTCGCCGTCGGCGTGCTCGTGGACGCCTTCGTGGTGCGCATGACGCTCGTGCCCGCCGTCCTGGCCCTGTTGGGCCGCTACGCCTGGTGGCTGCCCAAGTGGCTGGACCGCCTGCTGCCGGTGGTCGACACCGAGGGCGAGGGTCTGGGCGCGGTGCTCGAGCACCGGCGCTGGACCGAGGAGCACGGCGACATGGCGCTGCGCATGGAGGACACGATCGTCCCGCTCGTCGGCGAACCGGGGGTGCTCGGCCCGCTCACCGGAGCGGTCGATCCCGGCGCGCTGCTGGTCGCGCGCAGCTCGGACGACGCCGCCCGCGAGACCTTCCTCGACCTCGTCTCCGGGCGCATCGCGCCCAGCTCGGGCGTCTTCGCCGTGCACGATCGCCTCTCCCCCGCCGACGTCGGCGCGATCCAGGCGCGCGTGCACCGCATCGGCCCCGGCGAGGACGTCGCCGGGCGCATCGCGGAGATCGGCCCGCGCCGCGCCGCGCGGGAGATCGTGGTCATCGACCTCGTCACCGACCTCGCCCACGCGAGCGTGATCACCCAGGGACGCGCCGTGCGCCGGCTCGAGGAGCTCATGCGCCAGGGCATCGCCGTGGTCACGGGATCCCGAGTGGACCTCGGCCTCGAGTCCTCGCAGCCCGAGCAGACCGTCGTCGACGCCCTCGAGGACCCCTCCCGGCACGTGGCGCTGCGCGTGCACCGCAGCGCCACGTGCCGGGAG
>NZ_JAKRMO010000034.1:0-44763 GCF_022346485.1 Brachybacterium sp. ACRRE
GACCCGGCCTGCCCGAGCCCGTCCCCGCCTCAGAGCCCGGCGACCGCCGCGAAGCCCTTGTCGAGGTCGGCGAGGATGTCGTCGATGTGCTCGAGGCCCACCGAGAGCCGCACGAAGCCGGGCTCGACGCCCGCGGCGCGCTGCTCCTCCTCCGTGAGCTGCGAGTGCGTGGTCGAGGCCGGGTGGATGACGAGGCTGCGCACGTCGCCGATGTTCGCCACGTGCGAGTGCAGCTCGAGGGCGTCGACGAAGGCCACTCCCGCCTCGCGCCCGCCCTCGAGCACGAAGCCCAGCACCGAGCCCGCGCCCTTCGGGAGGTACTTCTGCGCGCGCTCGTGGTACGGCGAGTCGGGAAGGCCCGCGTAGGCGACCGAGGTGACCCCGGGCCTGGTGGTGAGGTTGTCCGCGACCTTCTGGGCGTTCTCGACGTGCCGCTCGATGCGCAGGGGCAGGGTCTCGACGCCCTGCGCGATGAGGAAGGCGCTGTGCGGCGAGACCGCCGGTCCGAGATCGCGCAGCAGCGCCACGCGCGCACGGATGGCGTACGGAGGCAGGTCGGGCGCGATCGAGCTGTACACGAGGCCGTGGTAGGCCGGGTCGGGCTCGTTGAACAGGGGGAACCTCTCGGGATCGGCCGAGAAGTCGAAGCTGCCGCCGTCCACGATCACGCCGGCGATCGCGGTGCCGTGGCCGCCCAGGAACTTGGTCGCGGAATGCACGACCACGTCGGCCCCGTGGGCGAGCGGGCGCAGCAGGTAGGGGGTCGCGATCGTGTTGTCGACGATCAGGGGGACTCCGGCCTCGTGCGCGATGGCGGAGACGTTCTCGATGTCCAGGATGTCCTGGCGGGGGTTCGGGATGGACTCGGCGAAGAAGGCCTTGGTGTTCGGGCGGACCGCGGCGCGCCAGGAGTCGAGGTCGTCGGGGTCCTCGACGAAGACCGTCTCGATGCCGAGCTTGCTCAGGGTGTGCTTGAGCAGCGAGTAGGCGCCGCCGTAGAGGCTCGGGGAGGCGACGATGCTGTCGCCCGCCTGCGCCACGTTGAGGATCGACAGCGTGATCGCGCTCTGGCCGGAGGCGACGAGCAGCCCGGCGACGCCGCCTTCGAGCGCCGCGATGCGGTTCTCGACCGCCTCCTGGGTGGGGTTCGTCAGGCGGGTGTAGATGGGGCCGAGCTCGGCCAGGCCGAAGCGGTCGGCGGCCGCCTGCGCGCTCGGGAACACGAAGCTCGTGGTCTGGTAGATCGGCAGCGCGCGGGCGCCGGTGTCGGAGTCCGGGGCCTGGCCGGCGTGGATCGCGAGGGTCTCGAAGTGCGGGGCGGGGGCGGTGTCGTTGTCTGGCATGGGGACACCGTCGGCGAGCACCGCGCGCGAGCGCAAGGATCGCGCGCGAACGTGAACGGGTGTGACGCCCGCGCAAGTCCGCAGCGGGCGCCGGTATATCCCGTTGCCCCGTGCGGCGCTTCGTTGCGAGCATCGCAGCATGCTCACCGACATCGAACGCGATCTGGTCCGACGCACTGCGGAGCACGCGAAGGCGCATCACGACGATGCCGCGCACACGGTCGCCGGCGGCCTGCTGACCGCCTCCGGTCGGATCGTGCTGGGGATGAACACGTTCCACTTCCTCGGCGGGCCCTGCGGCGAGATCGCGGCCCTGTCGAACCACGCGGCGAGCGCGGCCCACGATCCGATCGTCGCGTCGGCCGCCGTCCACGGCCCGACGGGCGATGTGCTGGCCCCCTGCGGCAAGTGCCGCCAGGTGCTCCACGACATCGACCCGGGCATCCGCTTCGTGGTGCGTGACGCCTCCGGGCTCTTCACGCGCACCGCCCGCGAGCTGCTTCCCTTCGCCTACGACCCCAGCCACCACGGCCGCCCGCAGCGGATCTTCATGTGGGAGGGCTACGAGGCTCTGATCCGCTCGGGCGCCAAGCGCCGGACGATCCGGATCGACGATCCCTTCCGCCCGGGGCCCGCGGAGATCGTGTTCGAGAAGGAGGGCGGCGAGGACGTGGTGCTACCCGCGACCGTGACCGATGTGCGGCCGACGACGCGCGACGCGCTCACCGCCGCCGATGCGAAGGGCGACGGCTTCACGGACCTCGGCGAGCTGCAGGAGGCGCTCGCGCGGCATTACCCGGGGCTGGAGGACGGTGCCCCGGTGGACGTCGTCAGCTTCGAGATCGCGGAGCAAGCGTGATCGCGTCGACCGCGACAGCGGCCGCCGCAGCCAGCTGATCTGTCTGCTCGTGAGGCGCACCGTGTTCGACCTCCCAATAGTGGGAGGCGACGAGTCCTGCCGCGCACAGGGCAAGCGCGAAGCCCGGGTCGGCGCCCGACGGTCGGCAGAACGACCGTACGAGCAACCGCAGGCGGCGTGAGGGCGACGTCGACGCCAGCACATGAGTCAGCAGTCCCCGAACCACGGTGTGCGCTTCGAACTCGAGGGGGCCGCACAGGAGCTGCGGATCGATGAGCGCCCATTCCGTGTCCGACCTGGCCATGACGTTCTCGAGGCTCAGGTCGCCGTGGGTCAGTGTGAGCGATGTCGAGCCGGCCAGCGCCTCGATCGCTTCTCGCGCGGCGTCGACCACACGGCCGTCCAGGACACGTTCCTCCGCACACGCCCTCGCATGCTGGTTCCGCAGTTGTCTTCGCCAACCGACGGCGCCATCCGCCAGGGACCGTGCCCCGACGGGTGCGTCGACGGCTGCGATGCGCGCCGCGACCTCGCCGGCCACCGCCACCGCGTGCACGGGATCCGGCACCTGTGAGAGAGCCGGTCCCGGAAGCCTCTCCAGGAGAAGTGCCGCGTGAGGCCGGGAATGGTCGAGGAGCGCGACAGCGCCCGCGGGGGCGAGGACGCGCAGTGCTCGCGCTTCCTCGTCGGCCTCGGCGACAGGTGAGACGAGTTTCAGAACAGCTCGCCCTCCGTTGCGGCATCGGACAGGGAAGATCAGGCTTGTGCCGCCCTCAGCGCGGTCACCGTCCCTGTGCAGGCCCCACATCCCCAGCACCTCGTCCAGGCGCTGCGGAAGGTTCTCCAGCCACGACGCGCAGCTGTCGTCGATTCCGAGGACCTTCGCACGGAAGGCATCACTGGCCAGGATCGGGACCGTCATCGGGTGGGCCCGTCGAGCTCGAGCACCCGGCCCGTCCACCGCCGGCGGAGCCAGCGGTCGTGGGACGCGATGATCACGGTCCCCTCCCACTGCCCGATCGCGCGCTCGAGCCGGGTGGCGAGGTCGAGGCTCAGATGGTTGGTGGGCTCGTCCAGCAGGAGCAGCGACGGCGGGGAGGTGAGCAGCGCGGCGAGCGCCGCCCGGCGCTGCTGGCCACGGGAGAGCTCGCCGAGCGGACGGTCCAGGTCGCGCGGATGCACGAGGCCCATGAGGTCCGGCACGCCCTCGTCCTCCGGGGCCCCTCCGAGCATCCGCCGCACGCTCGAGCGCTCGTCGATCTCCTCGTCCTGGGCGAGCAGCGCGCGATCCCGCGTCACCGAGACCGTTCCCCGATCGGGATCGAGCAGCCCTGCGAGCAGGGACAGCAGGGTCGACTTCCCCGAGCCGTTGGGCCCGGTGATCAGCAGCTTCTCCCCCGCCGAGACGCTCAGGGACGTCGGCGCGAGGCGGCGGGCGAGGCCCGCGTCCGCAACGGAGACGAGGACCTCCCCGGCGCTGCGGCGCCTGTCCCCACGGGGCATGCCGGTGAAGTGGAGCTCGGCCGGGGGCTTGCGGATCTGGGACTCCTCGAGCTCGGCGAGGCGTCGTTCGGCGTCGCGCACTCGCCGGGAGACGACGCTCGCGTGGCGGTCCGCGTAGAACTTCTTGGCGGCCTTCGCCTCGGTGCGCGGTGCGCGGCCCTCGTGGCCCACGCTGTGGCCGGCCTTCACGCTCTCCCGCAGGCGGTCCAGCTCCTCCTGCTCGTCGCGGAACCGCCTCTCCCAGCGCTCGCGCGCGTCCAGGCGCGCATGCAGGTAGTCGGTGAAGGTGCCGGTGTACGCCGTGAGGCCGCCGACCTCCTCCCCCAGCGGCGTGGGCGACGGGTCGAGGTCGAGCTGGGCACGCGTGGCCTCGTCGAGGAAGGCGCGGTCGTGGCTCGCCACCAGCACGGGACCGGGGTGCTCGGCGAGCAGACCCGCGAGGAAGCGCGCGCCCGCGTCGTCGAGATGGTTGGTCGGCTCGTCGAGCAGCAGGGTCGTCGGCCGGGTGATCAGCAGGTGCGCGAGGGCAAGACGTCCGCGCTGCCCGCCGGAGATCTCCGCGAGCAGACGGCTCGACGGGACGTCGGCCAGCCCCAGGCCGGAGAGGACCTCGGCGGCACGGGTCTCGGCGTTCCAGACGTCGGCCAGGGTCGCGCGGGCCAGCAGCGCGTCGTAGCGGGCGGCGGCGCGCGGCGAGTCGTCGACCGCGAGCTCCGCCCCCGCCTCCGTGAGGGACTCCTCGAGCCGACGCGCATGAGTGAGCGCCTCCTCGACGACCTGGGCCAGCGTGGTCGTCGCGGGGTCGTGCGGGAGCTCCTGACGCAGGAGGCCGACGGGGCCGGGCGCCTGCACCTCGCCGGACTCGGGCTCCTCGACCCCCGCGAGGATCCGCAGCAGCGTCGACTTGCCCGAGCCGTTCTCCCCGAGCAGTCCCGTGGGCGTGCCGGCCGGGACGGTGAGGGAGACGTCGGTGAGCACGCGGCGGGCGCCGTAGCGGTGGGAGATCCCGTCGGCCCGCAGATGGAGCGTGGAATCGGCGCGGGAGGCGGGGCCGGAGGCGGCGCTGGAGGCCGATGCGCCCGAGCGCTCCGCACCGGGGGTGGTGCTCGAGGGTGCGGCGGTGCGCGGGGTGGATGAGGTCATGGATCGGCTCCGGGGTGTCGTCGGGACGCGGACGGGGATGCCGATCAGATGCTCATGGCCCTCACGCTAGCCCGTGCCGGGGCCGTGCCGACAGGGATTTTCGGCCGGCGACGGGCCGACACCTCGCCGTCGACGCCCCGACGACGCCCCGGCGCGCACCCTGTGGGGCATGGTTCGTGCAGGTCATCGCCGGTGCCGCAACCGGGACACGAAGGGTTCGCGGAGCGGGGGTACTGCCAGGGACTGTCACCGCCCGGCACCCGGGCGGAGCATGGATCCCACGACCGTCCGCGGCAGCAGCCCGGGCGCCGGCCACCAGCACGAGGAGGATCAGATGCACACGAGGACACTGGGACAGGGACTCGAGGTCTCCGCGATCGGACTGGGTGCGATGGGGATGTCGCAGTCCTACGGCCCCAACCCCGGCAGCCGCGAGGACATGATCGGGGTGCTGCGGTTCGCCGTCGAGCACGATGTCACCTTCATCGACACCGCCGAGGTCTACGGGCCCTATGACAACGAGCGCCTGGTGGGCGAGGCCATCGCCCCGATCCGCGACCAGGTCGTGGTCGCCACCAAGTTCGGCTGGAACATCGTGGACGGGACGATGCAGGGCACCGATTCGCGTCCGCAGCAGATCCGGAAGGTCGCCGAGGAGTCCCTGGAGCGGCTCGGCATCGAGCAGATCGACCTGTTCTACCAGCACCGCGTCGACCCCGATGTCCCGATCGAAGAGGTCGCGGGGACCGTCGGCGAGCTGATCACCGAGGGGAAGGTCGCCCACTTCGGGCTCTCCGAGGCCGGCGCGGAGACGATCCGCCGCGCCCATGCGGTCCAGCCCGTGACCGCCGTGCAGAGCGAGTACTCGCTGTGGACCCGCGATCCCGAGCCGGAGGTGCTGCCGGCCTGCCACGAGCTCGGCATCGGCTTCGTGCCCTTCAGCCCGCTCGGCAAGGGCTTCTTCACCGGCACCGTCACCCCGGACCAGGACTTCGGCGACGGCGAGATCCGCGCCCGCGTCCCGCGCTTCGAGGCCGAGAACCTGCGCCGCAACCAGGCGCTCCTCGATGCGGTGGGCGCGCTCGCGGACGAGCGCGAGGCCTCCCCCGCGCAGATCGCGCTGGCCTGGCTGCTGGCGCAGTCCCCGTCGATCGTCCCGATCCCGGGCACCCGCCGTCGCGAGCGTCTCGTCGAGAACGCGGGCTCGACGCAGGTGCGCCTCTCGGCCGACGACGTCGCCGCGCTCGACGCCCTGGCCGCCCAAGTGGGCGTCGCCGGCGACCGCTACGACGAGAACGGGATGCGCATGGTCGGGCTGTGAGGGCGACGGGCGACGGGCGGCTGTCGGACGGCAGTCGGCTGTCGGCTGTCGGTTGTTTGACGGCAGTCGGCTGAGCGGCCGAGCAGCTGGCGGACCGGCTCGCCGGATCGGGACCTCCGACCCTGGTGGGCCGGGTCGAAGAGCGTGAGGATGGGGCCATGAGCGCATCGCACGCCCCGCAGCCCCGTCCGTCGTCCGCTCCCGACCACGCGAGCGCCGCCGCGCCGCCCACCGGCGGGCGCCTCGCCGTCGTCGGCGCCGGAGCCGTGGGCTCCTCGGTCGCCTACGCCGCGATGCTGCGCGGCAGCGCCCGCAGCATCGCGCTGTACGACATCCGCGCCGAGAAGGTGCGCGCCGAGGTGCTCGACCTCGCGCACGGCTCCCCTCTCGCGGGCGGCGCGGAGATCACGGGCGGCGACGACGTCGCGTGCATCGCCGGGGCCGACGTCGTCGTCATCACGGCCGGCGCCGCGCAGGCTCCCGGGCAGACCCGTCTGGACCTCGCCGGCACCAACGTGAAGATCCTCGAGAGCCTCATGCCGCAGCTGCTCGCGCAGGCCCCTGATGCCGTGTTCATCCTGGTCACGAATCCCTGCGACGTGCTGACCGTCGCGGCCGACGCACTCGCGGGCCTCCCGCGCGGACGCGTCTTCGCCTCGGGAACCGTCCTGGACACCTCGCGTCTGCGGTGGCGGCTCGCGGAGCGGCTAGGGATCGCCCCGCGCAGCATCCACGCCACGATCATCGGCGAGCACGGCGACAGCGAGTTCCCCCTGTGGTCCTCGGCGCACATCGGCCAGGTGCCGCTGCGGGACTGGACCGACGGGGCGGGCGCGGCGGACGCAGCGGGCGCAGCGGGCTCAGCGGGCGCGGCAGACTCCCCCGCCCTCTCCCGCGAGGAGCTCGACCGCCTCGGCCACGAGGTCGCGGGCGCCGCCTACGAGGTCATCCAGGGCAAGGGGGCGACGAACCTCGCGATCGGCGTCGCCGCCGCCCGCATCGTCGAGGCCGTGCTGCGCGACGAGCGCGCGGTGCTGCCGGTCTCGAGCCCGCTCACCGGCTACCAGGGGATCTCGGGCGTCGCGATGAGCGTGCCCTCGATCGTCGGGCGGGCCGGCGTCGAGCGGACGCTCGAGGTGCCGATGGACGAGGGCGAGCGCACACGGCTGCTCGCCTCGGCCGATGCCCTGCGGGAGGTCCAGCGCAGCCTCGGTCTGTGACGGGGGTCTGCGGCGCGCGGTCATGTCGCCGACCGGCGTATATGGGACATCTCTGCCATATATGGCAGAGACGTCCGCTCACGACCGTTCGACGACGTCGGCCACCTCATCAGCGGGTGCCGGGGCCGCGCCGACGGCGGCCGCGCGGACGGGGGCCGGCAGGCGACGGGGGCCGGCTGCGGGCCGGCCCAGCCGGTCGGCCCACCCGGGCGCCGCGCCGTGCTCAGTGCACGCGGCGGTCGTCGACGGCGGCGCGTGTGCGGCGCAGGGCCTCGCGGCCCAGATCCGGCACGCGGGTCGCGACGGCCACGAAGATGCAGTCCACGACGGTGAGCTGGGCGATCCTCGAGGCGGTCGCCCCCGAGCGCAGCTCCGACTCGACGGCGGCGGTGAGCAGGACGTCGTCGGCCGCCTTGGCGAGCGGGGAGCCCGCGGCGCCGGTGACGGCGACGACCCGGACGCCTGCCTCGTGGGCGATGCGCGTCGCGTCGAGCAGCTCGGCGGTGCGGCCCGAGTGGGAGAAGGCGATGAGCACGTCGTCCGAGTCGAGCAGGGCGACGGCGGGCAGCCCGTTGTGGGCCTCGGTGTGCACGACGGCGGGCAGGCCGAGCCGGGCGAGCTTCTGCTGCTCGTCCGTGGCCGCGAGCCCCGAGGCGCCGACGCCGAAGAGGACGATGCGGCGGGCGGGGGCGACGGCGTCGGCCACCCGGGTGAGCGCCTCGAGGTCGAGCCCGCGCACGGTGTCGTGCACCGCACGGGAGTCCGCCGCGGCGATCTTCCCGGTCATCGTCGCGATGTCGTCCGAGGGGTCGATGTCGCCGTCATTGCTGTGGTCCTCCCCGGCGGTGGCTGCGGCGACGGCCTCCTCGTGGAGGCGGAAGCGCAGGTCGCGGTAGCCGCGGAAGCCGAGCTGGCGCGCGAAGCGCACGACGCTCGCCTCCGAGCAGTCGGCCTCCCGGGCGAGGTCGCCGATGGTCATCGAGGCGACGCCCGCCGGGTCGGAGAGGATGAGGTCGGCGATGCGGGCGAGAGCTGGCTTGAGGTCGCCGCGCAGGCTGCGCAGCCTCAGCAGGAGCGGCGGGGTGCTCATCGCCGGTCCGTGGACGGCGTGTCCTGCTGCGTGCTCATGGTGACTCCTTCGTCGTGAGGCTCGCGACCGCGCTGCGGATGCCCGCCGGGTCGCCCCGTCGCCCGGGGTCCTTCCCGAAGCGTACTGCGGCGACCTCCGCATCCGTGACATCCGCGTGCGCGAGGAGCGCCACCAGGGCGACGCGCACGCGTCCTCCCGCCTCCTCCAGCACCTCGGCGGCGCGCTCGGGCGACTCGCCCGTGGCCTGCACGAGCATCCGCACGGTGCGCGCGACGAGCTTCTTGTTCGTCGGCCGCACATCGATCATGAGGTTCTGGAAGGTGGTGCCGAGCCGCACCATCGTCGCGGTCGACAGGGCGTTGAGCACGAGCTTCTGGGCGGTCGCTGCCTTCATGCGGGTCGAGCCGGTGACGGCCTCGGGGCCGACGTCCACGAGCACCGCGACGTCCGCGAGACGTGCGAGGGGCGCCTGCGGATTGGCCGCGACCAGGCCTGTGGACAGGCCTCTCTCGCGGGCCGCGGCGAGGGACCCGCGCACGAACGGCGTGCGCCCGCTCGCGGCCAGGCCGATCACCACGTCCCCCTCTCCGCAGTGCTCGGCGACCAGGGCGGCACCCGCGTCGGCGTCGTCCTCCGCGCCCTCCACGGCGCGGGTCATCGCGGCGATGCCGCCCGCGAGGTGCGCGGTGACCATCTGCTCGGTCGCGCTGTAGGTGGGGAGGAGCTCGACGGCGTCGAGCACGCCCAGGCGCCCGGAGGTGCCCGCACCCACGTAGTGCACGGTGCTGCCGCCCGCGATGGCCTCGACGCACAGGTCGACGAGGCGGGCGATGGGCGCGGAGACCGCCTGCACGGCACCGGCCACGAGGGTGTCCTCCGCGAGGATCGTGTCGACGAGGTCGGGGGCGTCGAGGGTGTCGAGCTCGTGCGTGCGCGGGTTGCGCTCCTCCGTGGGCGAGGCGAGCGCGATGAGGTCCTGCCAGCGCTCGGCGGTCTCCCTGCGGACGGCCGGGTCTGCGTGGGCGGCCGGCGCGGTGGGGGCGTCGAGCTCGGTGGGGGCGTCGGGCTCGGTCTGCTCGGTCAACGGGCACCTCCCGGTGTGCGGTGGTCGGGTCCGAGCAGCCGCAGGCGCCGTGGGGCTCGGCGCGCGGCGGGGGCGTCGGACGGGTCGGACGTGCCGCGCGGGGCGGCGCAGCACGGATCGAGGCCGGTGACGGGCACCGGCGGGGTGAGGGAGCCCAGCACGGCGGCGCTGCGGGCGCCGGTGACGGGCCCTCCGTCGGGGCCGACGGGCAGGGCGGGGATGCCGTGCACCGAGAGCCAGCCGATCACGGCCATGAGCAGGGCCTCCTTGGCGTCCGAGGGGACGCCGAGGTCCTCGCTCGAGCGCAGCGGCACCGGGTCGAGCAGGGCCTCCAGACGCGCACGCAGCACGGGGTTGCGCATGCCGCCGCCGGAGCCGTGCACGACGGGGGCGCCGGACTCGCGCACGAGATCGGCGACGGTGCGGGCGGTGAGCTCGGTGAGCGTCGCCAGCAGGTCCGGCAGGTCGAGCCGCGCGGCGCGGGGGCTCATGCGCTCGACGTACTCGGCGTCGAAGTGCTCGCGGCCCGTCGAGCGCGGCAGCGGGAGCGCGAAGAAGGGGTCGGCGAGCAGCTCGTCGAGAACATCGTGGTCGACCGTGCCGGAGGCGGCGAGGCGGCCGTCCTCGTCGCAGTGCATGCGCCCGGCCGTGGCCCGGCGCACGGCGGAGTCGAGGAGGGCGTTGGCGGGGCCGACGTCACCGGCGCGGACCGTCGGCGACGCGGCGCCGGACGCGCCGTCGGGAGCGGCGGAGTCTGCAGGGGCGGAGTCGGTGGGGGCGGAGTCGGCCGGGGCGGCAGCGGCGGAATCCGCGGATCCGGCGGCCTCGACGAGCGTCACGTTCGCGATCCCGCCGAGGTTGAGCACGGCTCCCCCGTCCTCCCCCAGGAGCATCACGTCGAGGACCGGGGCGAACGGGGCGCCCTGTCCCCCGCGGGCGACGTCCGCGCTGCGCAGGTCGTGCAGGACGCTCGCGTGCGTCGCCTCCGCGATCCGCGCCGCGTCCCCGATCTGCAGGGTGCCCAGCACGCGGCCGTCCGGAGCGGCCCAGTGGTGGAGGGTCTGGCCGTGGGTGACGACGAGGTCGGCGCCGCCCGCGCCGCCTGCGCTGCTCGTGCCGCCTGCGCTGCCCGTGCCGCCTTCGCCGTCCGCGCGCTCGAGCACCCGCGCGGCGACCTCGCCGAGGTGGGCGCCGATCTGCGCGTGCAGCATGTCCCAGGTGGCGACGTCGCTGCTCGCGGGCGGGAGCACGTCCAGGATCGCCTCGCGCAGCGGGCCGGGCCAGGGGTGTTCGTCGACGTCGAGCAGGCGGGCCGTGAGCACGTCGGGGTCCGAGGGGTCGCGCGCGAGGTCGACGAGGACGGTGTCGACGGCGTCGGCCGAGGTGCCGGACATCATGCCGAGGACACGCATCGTCACGGGCTCGCTCATCGCGGCTCCCGCCCGGCGCGCAGCAGCAGGTCGACGGCCGCGCGCATCATCGTCAGCGAGCTGCCCAGGGTGCTCACGCTCTCCCGGTGCTCGAGGGCGGCGTCCGGGACGCCGGTGTGGACGAGGATCGCGTCGGGCCGCACGCGCAGCGCCTCGGCGACGCGCTCGGCCTCGGCGGCGTCGGAGCGCGGGAGCCGGGTGACCACGAGGACCTCGGCGGCGCCGGAGAGATCGCCGGGGTACTGGGCCTCGGTGACGTCGATCCCGCGCTCCCGGAGGGCGCCGACCAGGTGCGGGCTGCGGGAACCGGAGGCGTGGTCGGCGCGGACGCGGGCGTCCGCGACCACCACCGGTCCCCCGCCGAGGGCGGCGTGGCGGGCGGTGACCGCGCGGCGCGCGGCGTCGGCCCCGATCTCCTCGAGCTCGCGCAGGGCATCGAGGATGCTCCGGCGCGGCTCGACCCCGCGGCGGATCCGCAGGGAACGGATGGCGGCGCGCGTCTGCGCGGCCCGTCGGCCGATCTCCTCGCGGTCCAGGCGCCCGCTCTCGAGCGCGGCGAGGATCGCGTCGTGGGCCTCGCGGACCATCTGCGCGGCGTCGCGGCGCAGCGAGGTGCCCAGGCACAGCAGATGCGCGCCCGCCTCGAGCGCGCGCACGGCGGCCTCGCCGAAGCCGGGATCGGCGGCGACGGCGGCCATGTCCAGGGCGTCGGTGACGACGAGCCCGTGGAAGCCGTTCCCGGAGACCTCGTCGAGCAGGGTCGTCGACCAGCGCGAGAGCGAGGCAGGCCCCTCGCCGAGGGAGGGCACGAGGATGTGCGCGGTCATCACCGCGTCGAGCCACGGGGCGATCTGGAAGGGCGCGAGGTGCTCGCGGCGCATGTCGCGCTCGTCGAGGTCGATGCGGGGCAGGGTGGTGTGGGAGTCGACGGACGTGGCGCCGTGCCCCGGGAAGTGCTTGCCGGTCACGCCCAGTCCGGCGCTGCGCAGGCCACTGGCCATGGCCCGGCCGTGGCGGGAGACGCGATCGGGGTCGTCGCCGTACGAGCGGGTGCCGATCACGGGGTTCGCCGGGTCGGTCGAGACGTCGAGCACCGGGGAGAGCACGAGGTCCATGTCGCAGGCGGCGAGGAGCTCGCCGAGGGCCTCGCCGGCGCGGGCCGTGAGCGCGACCTCGTCGATCTGCCCGAAGGCCCAGGCGCTGGGCAGGGATGAGCCCGTCGCGGCCTGGAGGCGGGAGACGTCCCCGCCCTCCTCGTCGATCGCGACGAGGACCTCGTCGCAGCGCTCGTGGATCGAGGCGGCGAGGGCGGCGGCCGTCTCCGGATCCGGCGTGTTGTAGCCGAACAGGATGATGGATCCGAGGCCCGCGTCGAGCGCCTCGCCCGCCCAGTCCGGGAGCGTCGTGCCCTCGAGCGGGGCCATGAGCAGGGTGAGGACGTCTCGGTCCCAGCCGGGCACCCCGCTCATCCCTTCACCGCCCCCTGGGTGAGGCCGCTCGCGAGGTTCCGCTGGACGAGGACGAAGAAGATCACCACGGGCAGGGCGATGATCGTCGAGGCGGCCATCACGGCCCCCCAGTTCGCCGTGTTCTGCGTGAAGAAGCTGCGCAGCCCCACGCCCACGGTGTACTTCGAGCTGTCCTGCATGAAGGTCAGCGCGAAGATGAACTCGTTCCAGGCGGTGATGAAGCTGAACACGCTGGTCGCGACCAGACCAGGGGCGACCAGCGGGAACAGGATCGAGCGGAACATCCGCAGCCAGTTCGCGCCGTCCACGTAGGCGGCCTCCTCGAGCTCCTTCGGGACCGCGGCCACGAAGCCGCGCAGGTTCCAGATCGCGAAGGGCAGCGAGAACGCCAGGTAGACGATGATCAGGCCCAGCATCGAGTTCAGCAGGTGCAGGTTGCGCGCCTGCAGGAACAGGGGGATCACGAGCGCCTCGAGCGGCACCATCTGCACGAGCAGCACGAGGATCAGCACCTGGGTGCGCAGGCGGAAGCGGAAACGGGCCACCGCCACGGCGGCCAGCAGCGCGATCGCGCCGGAGATCAGCACGGTGCCCAGGGCGACGACCGCCGAGTTCTTCACGTAGTCGAGGAACCCGGCGTCCACGAGCACGAACCGGAAGTTCTTGAGCGTGAAGCCGGTGGGCAGCCAGCTCGCGCCGCGCCCCAGCGGATTCGGGTCCACGGCCGTGGAGAGCATCCAGTAGAAGGGGAACAGCGAGAACACGAGCACCAGCACGACGCCGACGGCCTTGCCGAGGGCGGTCGCGATGCGCCGCGGACTGCGGCGACGGATCGCCGCGCGCTGGGCGGTGCGCTCGGCCGCGGTGGGCGCGGGGCCGACGGGCCCCGCAGGGCCGACGGGTCCCACGGGGGCGGTGCGGTCGGCGGGGGCGGTGCTCACAGCTCGTCCTCCTTCATGAGCGAGCGCATGTAGATCACGGAGATCACCAGCAGCAGGAGCGTCAGCAGCACGGCGATCGCCGATCCGCGTCCGTAGAGGCCCTGGGCGAAGGACTCCGAGTACGACCACACGCCCAGGTTCATCACGTCGCGGTTGGTGCCGTTGCCGCCGGGCATCAGGTAGATCTGCGTGAAGACCTTGAAGTCCCAGATGGTCGACAGGATGATGCAGACCGCGAGGATCGGGCGGATGCCCGGGATGGTCACGCTGCGGAAGCGGGAGAGGGGGCCCGCGCCGTCGAGCGCCGCGGCCTCGTAGAGCTCCTTGGGGACGGTGCCGAGGCCCGCGAGCACCGTGACCGCGATGAACGGGAATCCGTGGTAGACGACGTTCGCGGTCGCGATCGCGTAGAAAGCCCAGCGGTTGGCGAACCAGTTCCAGGAGCCGGCCTCCATGATCCCCAGCTGGTCCAGGGTGCTCGCGACCAGGCCGTTCAGGGGATCGAACAGCCACACGAACACGTAGGTGCCGGTGATCGCGGGCACCGCCCACGCCACCATGATCGCGGTGGTGCAGATGCTGCGCCACCAGGTGCCCAGGCTGTTCAGGAACAGGGCGACCACGATCCCGACGACCATCGTGAGCACCACGCACACGATCGCGAAGCCCACCGTGTTAGGCAGCACCGTGCCCCACAGGAACGGATCGGAGAGGATCTCCCGGTAGTTCGTCAGGCCCGTGTAGTTCGAGTCGCCGCGGATGAGGTTGCGCAGCCGGTAGTCCTGGATGGACAGGTTCAGCACGCGCACCAGCGGCCACAGCAGCAGGACGGCGAGGGTCACCAGTCCCGGGGCGAGCAGGAGCCAGGGCGCGGAGCCGCGCTGCAGGCGGCGGCGCACCGGGACCCGTCGGCGCTCGAGGGTCCCGGTGGCGTTCGCGGCGTTCTTCGGGGTGGAGGTGGCCGCGCTCATCCGCCGAAGATCTTGTCCATCTCGGTGGCGGCGGCGTCGGCGGCCTGCTGCGGCTTCGTGCCGCCGAGGACGTCGCTGAACAGGGTCGACAGGGTCTTCTTGCCCTCGATCTGCCCCCAGGCCGGGGTGACGGGGACGGTGGTGCCGCCCTCGGTCATCTGCTGGGCGAACACCTTGGTGAGGTCGTCGCCGTCGGCCACGACCTGGTCCAGGGCCTTCTGCTCGCCCGGGAAGTAGTTGGTGTCCTTGGCCCACTGGGTCGCGAACTCACCGGTGGACATGAGCTTGATGAGCTCGAAGGCGAGCTCGGGCTCCTCGGTCTCGGTGAAGCGGCACAGGAGCGAGCCGCCCAGGAAGGAGGGCGCGACGGCCTTGTCCTTCGCGGGGATCGTGAAGGCGACGAGGCGCTTGAAGAGCTCCTCGTCGTCGGCCTTGATCGTCGCGGGCACCCACGAGCCGGTGATGAACATGGCGACCTTGCCCTGCTGGAAGGCGGCCAGGGAGTCCGTCTCGAGCCAGCTCGAGGCGGCCGCGGTCGACGCGTCGTGCTTGAGCGCGAGATCCGTGTACCAGGTGATGCCCTCGACCGACTCGGTCGAGTTGATCGTGGCCTTCCACGTCCCGCCGGACTCGCTGGCGATGTCGCCGCCCGCGCCCCACACGAAGGGCATGCCGGCGAAGATCGAGCCGCCCGCGACGGGGAACGGGATGATGTCGGGGTTCTTCTTCTTGAGCGTCTCGATCATGCTGAGCAGGTCGTCCCAGCTGCCGGGCTGCTCGGTCACGCCCGCGTCCTCGAGGATCTTCCTGTCGGCGAGGATCGAGCGGACGCCCGCGTACCAGGGCATGCCGTAGAGCTCGTCGTCCAGGGTGCCGGCGTCCACGAGGCCCTGGACGAGACCGTCCCCGATGCCCGCCTCGTCGACGTCCTTGGTGAGGGGGTCGAGGCCGCCCGCGTCGGCGAACTCGGGGACCCAGGTGGTGCCGACCTCGGCGACGTCCGGGCCGGTGCCGCCGCTCATGGCGGTCACGAACTTGTCGTGCGCGCCGTCCCAGGGCTGCACCTCGACCTTGAGGGTCGCACCGGTCTTGTCCTTGAACGCCTTGGTGATCGCGTCGACGTACTCGTCGGTCTTCGCGTTGGTGCCCTGCATGATCCACAGGGTGATGGTCTTGTCGGCGTTGGCCTCGGTGTCGGTCGGGTCGCTGCCGCCCGAGCCGCCCGAGCAGGCGGCAAGGCCCAGTGCGGCGGAGCCGGCGGCCCCGGCGGAGAGAACACCTCGTCGTGAGATCATCGGAACTCCTCACAGCTGTCGGGTCGGCACGTGCCGGGCGGCACTGTGGATATCGTCTCGTCGTCGAGCGATGCGGGAACCGCGTCGAGAAGCAGCGTCATCGAGGATCCGGGGACCCGGGGATGACACCCTCCGGGATCGCTCCCGGAGCCGAACGTCAAGAAAACTTCCCTCGCCGATCTTCTATGCTGAAGTTACCACGATGAAGGAGGTCCCGTGCAGGCTCCCCAGGACCGTGACCGAGCTGTGACGTCGCCCGTCGTGCTGGTGGCGGACGTCGGCGGCACCCGCAGCAGATTCCTCGTCGCGCCGGTCGTTCCGGACGTTCCGCCGCTCATGGCCGAGCCCGTCACAGGGCCCGGTGCGAACCTGCGCTCGAGCGGTCCCGGGGCGCTCGCGGCGCTCGCCGAGCCGGCCCGTCGGGCCCTCGAGGAGGCCGGGATCGACGGCCCCGCGGCCGCGCGGGAGCGCGTGGGCGCGGCGGTGCTCGGACTCGCGGGCAACGGCGCGGCCCGCCGACGGGAGATCACGGCCGCGGTGGCCGAGGCGCTCGCGCCGCTGGGCATCGAGCCGGACCGCCTCACGGCGACCGACGACCACCTCACCGCCTTCCTCAGCGCGGACGTGGGCGAGGACGGCCTGCTGCTGCTCGCCGGCACCGGCTCCGTGTGCGTGCGCTTCGAGGACCGCCGTCCCGCGGAGCGCTGCGACGGGATGGGGTGGCTGCTCGGGGACGTGGGCTCCGCGGTCTGGCTGGGGCGCGCCGTGCTGCAGGCCGTCGCCGCCGACATCGACGGCCGCGGGCCGCGCACCCGCCTCACCGAGTCCCTGGGCGACGTGCTCGAGCTCGATCTGCGCGACGGGCTCGTGCCGCGCTCCCCCACGGGCGATCCGCGGCAGGACCTGGTCGCCGCGATCGACCCGCTCTCCCCCGCCGAGCTGGGCCGCTTCGCGCCGCTGCCCGGCTCACTGTGCGAGGACCAGTTCGACGAGGTCGCCCGCGGGATCCTCGACGGCGCGGGCCGGCACTTCTCCCGCACCGTGCAGCGCCTGGACCCCGAAGCGGCGCTGCCCGTGGTGCTCGCCGGCGGCGTGCTCACGACCCCCGGGCCCATCCACGACGACCTCGTGACCTGGCTCGAGGCGGCAGGGCGCACCGTGGCCCCGGTCCAGGACGGACTCGCCGGGGCGCTCCGCCTGGCGCGCGAGGCGGCGGGCGGGCCCGACGGCGCCATCGGCCCGATCCGATGAGCGCGCCCGCGGAGGACTCGGCGCCCGATGACCCCCATGCACCCGCCGACCCCCGTGCAGAGGCTCGCGCACGCGCGCGGGAATCCGCGGCGGCCTCGGCGCGCCGCCGCCGCGAGCGCCTGGGCCGCGCGCGGGAGCGCCGCGCCCGGCGGGTCGAGCGGGAGGCGGACCTCGCGCTCCGTCTGCGCTCGGAGAGCCGTCGCAACACGGTCGCCCTCACGCTCACCGTCATCCTGTCCCTCGCCGCCACCTTCGCGCTGAGCTCGCTGTTCCCGAGCGAGCGGGAGCGCGCGGCGATCTCCCTGCCGGGCGCCTTCGCCGTCATCGCGATCACCGTGTACGCCGCGAGCTTCGCGCTGCTCACGCACTGGACCTTCCACCGCCTCCCGCGGCGGGACGTCGTGATCGCGGCGCGCCTGGCCCGGGCGCGGCGCACCTCCGTCTGGCTGCGGTGGGTCGCGGGGCGCGGATCGGTGAGCTCCGAGGCCCTGGGTCTCGTGCTGCTCGCGGTGCTCGCGATCCTGCTGCTCCTGCTCAGCGAGCCCGGCCCCTATCGGGTGGTGCTCCTGGTGACGACGATCGCCGCGATCCTGTGCACCTGGTACTCCACGGCCGTCACCCTCGCCGTCGAGTACGCCGCGGCGGACGGCCACGGCGACGCCTTCGAGCTGCGCGCACCGCGGCGCGGCTTCGACGAGTACCTCTACGTGTCCATGATCGTGCAGGTCTCGGGATCGGCGAACGAGAACGTGCCGCTCACGAGCGGGGCCCGTCGCCTGGTGCGGCTGCAGGCGCTGCTCGGGCACGTGATGACCTCCGTGGTCGTCGCGCTCGGGATCTCCGTCGTGATCACGGTCCTGTGATCGCTGCGGGGTGATCCCTGGGGCGTGATCACTGCAGGAGGATCACCACGCGCTGGGACCCCGCGGCCGGGGTCGCGGATAGGATGGCCGCGCCCCACGGCGTCGGCGCCCCGCCCGGACCCTCGCGTCCGACGGGACCTGCGCGCCGGGGGCCACGTTCCGCAAGCCCCGATCGGAAGGCCCTCCGCGATGTCCCACGCCTCCGCCACGCAGCAGACCTCCGCCGAGGACGTCGGCGTCGACGTCCCCAGTCGCGAGAAGGTCCTGGTCGTCGGCGCGGGCCCCGCGGGCCTCGCCGCGGCGGCCGCGCTGAAGGCGCTCCGCGTGCCCTTCGACCTGGTGGACGCGGGCAAGGATGTCGGCGGCATCTGGAGCACCTCGCGCGAGGACTCCCCCGTCTGGCCGGCCATGGAGATGATCTCCTCGACGCAGTTCACGCAGTACGAGGACATGATCCAGCCGGTCTCCTTCCCGACCTTCCTGCGCCCCGCGCAGATGTCGAAGTACCTGCGCGCCTACGCCGCGCGCTACGACCTCACCGACCACTTCCTGCCGCGCCTCGTGGTGCGCACCGCGAAGCCCTTCGAGGAGGGCGTGTGGCAGGTCGAGTTCTCCGACGGCCGCGTCACGGTCTACCGCGCCATCGTCGCCGCCCATGGCGTCTCCTCCCGCCCTCACCTGCCGGAATGGGCCGGTGACGTGCCCGAGGGCATCCGCACCCTGCACTCCTCGCAGTGGGAGAGCAGCGACGGCCTCGAGGGCCGGCGCGTGCTCGTGGTCGGCTCCGGCCAGTCCGCGGCCGACATCGCCGTGGACGCCGCCCGCCGGGCGCTCGAGGTGCGCTGGTCGGTGCGCACCGGCCACTGGATCGTCCCGCGCACGATCGGCGGGAAGCCGGGCGACGTCGCCGCCTCGCACGAGCCCTCCGTGCTGGGCGGGCTGAACGAGAAGATCGCCGAGCAGGTCGTGCGCCGCGCCGTCGGCGACCCGGAGTCGCTCGGCCTGCCCAGGCCCGCCGCCCCCCTGCTCGAGGACGCCGTGATCGTCTCCGACGAGATCGCCCCGCGCATCCGCGACGGCCGTGTGACGCCCACCGGCGACGTCGAGGCGATCGGCGAGGACGGCACGGTGTCCTTCACCGGCCGCGGCCGCGCCCACGCGGACTTCGCGCCCGATGTCATCGTCTTCGCGACGGGCTACGAGCAGGGCGCCGACTACCTGCCCGACGACGTGGTGCCCCGCACCGCGAGCGGTGCGCTCGACCTGTTCCTCGGCGCCTTCCCGCGCGGTCGCTCCGACCTCGTGATGCTGGGCCAGCAGCGGGTGAACGGCGGCGTGCTGCCGCTGCTCGTCGAGCAGGCCGACGTCGCCGCCTACGCCCTGCACGCCGAGCGCGAGGGCACCCCCCAGGCCGCGCAGTTCCGGCGCCTGCGCGAGGGCGCGGACTCCCAGGTGCCGCTGCCCGCCGAATCCGGTCTGCGCGGCCGCCTCGGCGCGCTGCTGCCACCGCGCCGGGAGGACCGCCGCGGGTCGGGGGCGTCGGCCCGGAGCGCATCGGGTTCCGGTGCGGCCGACGGGGACCGCGCTCTCGTCCCCTTCGTGGATCGCGAGCTGCTGCTCGCCCGCCTGCGGTCGGTGCGCGAGCTCTTCGACTGATCGGTCGGGCGGGCCCGTCGGGCGGCGCGGTGCTCGGCCGACGTGCGTATCGGCTGATCGGCTGATCGGCCGCTTGCTGAGGCGTCCAGGTCACTCGCGTGCGCGCGCGCCGCGGCGCGTCGTCCGCGATGCGATGGCCCGACCCGCGAGCGCGATCCCCACGAGCGCGATCCCCGCGAGCACGGCGAGGCCGACGAGGATCCAGCCGCCCGTCTGCTGGTCCGCGAGGGCGTCGGCCCGCCAGGTGCGCCCCGTCGCGCCGAAGCGGTCGGAGGCAAGGAGCGTGCTGCCCAGAGCGAGGGCCAGGCCGCTCGCCGCGAGCCCCGCGACGGGCAGGGCAGCCAGCACCGTGCGCCAGACGCGGAGGCGCGCGCTCGGCCCCGCGGGAAGCGTGGGATCGGCGCCGCTGTCCCCGTCCCGCCGGGCATCCGCGCCCGGCTCCACGGTCCACCAGGTGAGCGCGCCCAGGACCACCGGGGCCAGGAGCAGCAGCTCGTGCCCGGGGATCGTCGCGAGCGCGGGCCCCAGCAGCCACGGCGTGGCGTGCACGAGGGCGAGCAGGCCCGTCGGCCCGAGCGCGAGCAGCGGGGCGGTCCAGGGGTCGCGGTGCAGCAGACGGGAGAGACCGCCGGGTGTGGGCACGGCGCCGGCGAGGAGGGGCCCGACGAGCACGAGCAGGAGGCCCTGCTGCAACAGGTGCGCCGAGCTCAGCACCGGGCCGTAGACGCCGAGCGGCCCGCAGACGACGAGCACGAGGAGCACGGCGCCGACGACGACGCGCAGCTCGGCCGAGCGCGCGCGGGGGGCCGCCCGGGGCCCCGTACGCGGGAAGCGCAGCGCCCACACGAGGGTGAGGGCGAGGGCGATCACCAGGGCGTCGGGCCGCCAGGACGCGAGCAGCGAGGCCGCGCTCGGGGCGGGCGGCAGGGCGTGGCCGGTGAGATCCGCCGCCGGGCCCGTCGCCGCCGCGCCACCGGGGACCGGCAGGAGCGCGAGCAGGGCGCCGAGGACCACGGCCGCCGCCATCAGCACCAGCTCGATGCCGGCGAGGCGGAGGAACGGACGCCCCGGCCCGTCGGCCCCCGTCCGCACGGCGAGACGCCTCCGCTGCAGCGCGCCGAGGACTCCGAGCGCGAGCAGCAGCATGATCTTCGCGAGGCCCACGAGGCCGAAGGCCGTGGTCACGAGGTCGATGGGCGAGCCGAGGCGGGTCAGCAGCGCCCACAGCCCGCTGAGGGCGAGCACGCACCACGCGAGCAGCGCCAGGTGCGAGAAGCGGACGATGACGGAGGACGAGTCCGTGAGCGGGCCGCGGGCGCGCAGCAGCAGGATCGCGCCGAGCCCGCCCGCCCACACGGACATCGCGAGCACGTGCACGAGCACCGGCACGGCCTGCCCCGCCTGAGCAAGCAGGAAGCCCTGATCGCCGAGCACCCGGATCGAGATCCCGAGGACTGCGAGCACTCCCGTGAGCCGGCCGACGGTCCGGGCACGGGCGCCGGTGCCGAGTCCCACTGCGAGCAGCGTGATGAGCGCGGCGAGGGCGGCGACGAGAGCGGGCAGCAGGCGCGGGGCGGGCGCGAGGGCCAGCAGCTGGGTGAGGGTCCAGACGCCGCCGAGCACCGCGAGCGGGGTCATCGCGCGGGCGCGGTCCGCGGGCGCGACCAGCAGCAGACCGGCGAGCAGGGAGGCGCCGAGCGCGCCGGCCGCGGCGAGGTCCTCGATCACGCCCAGGAGGACATGGAGCACGGCGAGCACAGGGATGGTGCTCACGCGCCCGCCGAGCCCATGCCCTGGGTGACGAGCACGCCGAGCCAGAGCGCGGCCATCCCGAGCGCCGCGGTCACCAGCAGGTAGCCGACGGAGATCACCGGGGTGCCGCGCCGGGCGAGCTGGACGGCGTCGAGGGCGGCGCCCGCGAGGGTCGACAGTCCGCCGCACACGCCCGCTCCGAGCAGCAGGAACAGGTAGCGCACGCCGCCCGTCGGCTCCGCGCCGATCCGGGTGACGACGATGCCCAGCAGGAAGCATGCGACGACGTTCGCGATCATCGTCGGCCACGGCACGACCTCGAGCAGGATCGAGGGGCTCTCGCGCCGATCGAGGGCGCGAGAGAAGCTCTCGCGCACGGCCCAGCGCGCGGCCGCGCCGATGCCGCATCCGGCGCCGACGACGAGCACGGAGAGGATGCCCAGCAGGATCGTCATCGTCCCTCCCCCTCGCCCGGGCGTTCCATCGGACGGCGGGTCGAGGGGCGCTCCGACGCTGGGGCCTCGGGATGGGGCGAGGGCACGGCCGAGCGCGGGCTCGGGGCCGCGGGCGTCGCGGAGGAGAGCGTCGTGTGCACCTCGGCGTCGCCCGGAGCGTCCAGGGAGGGCACGGGAGCCGGGGCGTCCGACGCGTCGGGCTCGGGCGTCAGGGCCTCGGCGCCGCCGCCCTCGGGGTCCGCGCCCTCGGGGTCGGCGTCGGCTCCTGCTCCGGTTCCCGAGGCGGCGCCGGAGGCGGTGCCGGCGCGCACGCGGGAGAAGCGGCGGGAACGGGTGGGGAGAGCGCGTCGTGGGGCGCGGCCCCCGGCGAAGGGGTGCGTGCCGAGCCGGATCCCACGGCGGTGCAGCAGGCCCGCGAGGCCCAGTCCGAGCAGCACCCCGCAGATCGCGCCGAACAGGGTGATCGCCCCGTACACGAACGCGAGCGCCGGGAAGTCTGCGCCGATCATCGCGGAGCCCTCGAGCACCACGCCGGAGTAGATGGTGAACCCCTCGAGGAAGCCGATGCCCAGCAGCGGACGCATCCAGCGCGGCGCATCGGGCTGGCGCTCGAGCAGGCCCGTGAGGATCCCGAGGCCCACGCAGCCCAGCACGTTCACCAGCAGCGTCGAGCGCGGCACCTCGATGAGGGTGGGCGTCTGGATCGTGGGCATGAGCAGCGTGAGGAGTTCGCGCAGCACTCCGCCCGCGACGCCGCCGCAGGCCACGAGCAGCATCGCGCGCTGCCAGGACAGCGGAGGAAGGCCGGGGCCCGAGGTGAGGGTCTCGGCGTCCTCCTCCTCGGCGGTGACGCTGACGGCCTCCATCTCGACGGTGCGCATGCGCGGATCGTCGCGGCGGCGCGGTGCGGGAGGCGTGGTCACCGCACCAGGGTACCGAGGAGGAGGCGGGCGGACCTGCGCGCGCCGTGGACGGTCACCACGGCCGCGCGGGCGCGGGGGCTCAGCCCCACACGAGGCCCAGCTGGGGCTGCTCGAGAACGGCGGAGATGTCGCGCAGCAGCTCCGAGCCGAGCGCGCCGTCGATGAGGCGGTGGTCGAAGCTCAGGGCGAGCTGGGTGACCTCGCGGATCTCGATCTTCCCGTCGACCGCCCAGGGCTTCTGCTTGACCGCGCCCATGCCCAGGATCACGGACTCGCCCGGGTTCAGGATCGGTGTGCCCGAGTCGATGCCGAAGACGCCGAAGTTCGTCACGGTGATGGTGCCGTTGCGCGTCGCCGACAGCGGTGTGGAGCCCGAGCGCGCGGTCTTGGCGAGGTCGTTGATGCCCTCGGCGAGCTCCTTAAGGGTGAGCAGGTGGGCGTCCTTGATGTTGGGCACGATGAGGCCGCGCGGGGTGGCCGCGGCGATGCCCAGGTTCACGAAGTGCTTGTAGACGATCTCCTGCGCGCTCTCGTCCCAGGAGGCGTTGACCTCGGGATTCCTGCGGATCGCGACGAGCAGCGCCTTCGCGACGATCGCGAGCGGGGAGATCTTGACGTCGGCCCATTCGCGGGAGGCGCGCAGCGAGCGCACCAGGTCCATGGTCGCGGTCATGTCGACCTCGTTGAACACCGTCACGTGCGGGGCGGTGAAAGCGCTCGAGACCATCGCCTCGGCGGTGCGCTTGCGCACCGAGCGGATCGGCACCCGCGTGGTCCGGTCGTCACTGGTCACGCCCGAGAACGACTGCTGGTTCATGGACTGGCTGGTCGCCGACTTCATGGTGCCGTGCAGGGAGGCGGGCGCCTGCGGGGACTCGTCGGGGAAGTAGTCGCCGTCACCGGGCATCTCGTCGCCGATCGCGCGCTGCTGCGCGGCGAGCACGTCCTCGCGGGTGACGGTCCCGCCGGGGCCCGTCGCGAAGACGTCGGCGAGCGCGATGCCGAGGTCGCGGGCGAGCTTGCGCACGGGCGGCTTGGCGAGGATGCGGTCGATCGGGACCTGCTGGTCCTCGCCCTCCTGCGCGGCGGCGCGGCGCCGACGGCGGGCGCTGCTGGGTCGCGCGCCGTAGCCCACGAGGTTCTTGGGCTGCTCATCCTCGGCCGCGGGAGCGGCGGATTCGGCGGGAGCGGTGGATTCGGCGGGCGCGGCGGATTCGGCGGGCGCGGCGGATGCGGCGGCCGGGGCGGCGTCGACGGGCGCGGCGGTCTCGCCGGTCGCCTCCTGCGCCTGGGCCGCGAGCTCCTCGGCCGACGGGTCCGGCTCCGGGGCGGCGTCGGCGGGCGCGGGCGCGGGGCTCGTGTCGTCGGCATCGGTGTCGACCTCGATGAGCGGGGCGCCCACCTGCACCTCGTCGCCCACGGCGACGAGCACCCGGGTGACGCGGCCGGCGATGTGGCTGGGCAGCTCGACGGCGGACTTCGCGGTCTCGACCTCGATGACGGGATCGTTGATGGCGACGGTGTCGCCCACGCCCACCTTGATGTCGAGGATCTCGGCCTCGGTGAGTCCTTCGCCGGGGTCGGTGAGGGTGATCATGACGAGGGTGCTCATCGTCGGGTCCTTCCGTTCTCGCCGCTGTCGGGGCGCTGGTCAGTGGGCGAAGGGAACATCGCAGGGAGGCGGACGCCGTGGGGCGCCGTCAGTATGCGAGCGATCGGTCGACGGCGTCGAGCACGCGGTCGAGGTCGGGCAGGTAGGCCTCCTCCATCCGCGCCGGCGGATACGGCGTGTGGTAGGCGCCCACGCGCAGCACGGGCGCCTCGAGGTGGAAGAAGCACTGCTCGGAGACGCGGGCGGCGACCTCGCCGCTGATGGCGCCGAAGACGGGGGCCTCGTGGACGATCACCAGGCGGCCGGTGCGCTTCACCGACTCGACGACCGTGGGGACGTCGAAGGGCGAGATCGAGCGGGCGTCGATCACCTCGAGGTCCAGACCGTCCTCGGTCGCGGCCTCGGCGGCCTCGCGGGCCACGGAGACGGACGGCCCCCAGGCCAGCAGCGTCGCGTCGGTTCCGGGACGCACGATCTGCGCGCTGTGCATGCCGGTCGCGGGGCGCACGTCCGTGTCGACGTCGCCCTTGATCCAGTACTGCTTCTTGGGCTCGAAGACGATCACCGGGTCGTCGGACTCGATGGCCTCGCGGGTCATCCAGTAGGCGTCCTGCGCGTTCGACGGGGTGACGATGCGCAGGCCCGCGGTGTGGGCGAACAGCGCCTCGGGGCTCTCCGAGTGGTGCTCGACCGCGCCGATGCCGCCGCCGTAGGGGATGCGGATGACCATCGGCACCCGCACCTGCCCGCGCGTGCGGTAGTGCATCTTCGCGAGCTGCGTGGTGATCTGGTTGAAGGCGGGGAAGACGAAGCCGTCGAACTGGATCTCGGCGACGGGCCGGTAGCCGCGGTAGCACAGGCCGATGCCGGTGCCCACGATGCCCGCCTCGCCCAGCGGGGTGTCCACGACGCGGTCGCCGCCGAACTCGGCGTGGAGACCGTCGGTGACGCGGAAGACGCCGCCGAGCAGCCCGATGTCCTCGCCCATCAGCATGACCTTCTCGTCGGCCCGCATGGCGTCGCGCAGGCCCGCGGTGATCGCCTTCGCGATCGGAAGCTTCACGGTGCTCATCGACGGCCCTCCTCGGCGGCGGTGGAGTCAGCAGCGGCGGAGTCGGCGGCGGAGTCGGCGGCGGACCCCGCATCGGCCTGGTCGCCGGCGTCCTCGAACTGGGAGCGGTAGCGCTCGAACTCCGCGCGCTCGGCCTCGACCAGCGGGTGCGGATCGGCGTAGACGTGGCTGAAGATCTCGATCGGGTCGGGATCGGCCATCGCGTGGATCTCGTGGTGCAGGGCCATCGCCAGGTCGTGGCCCTCCTCCTCGCAGCGGCCGACGAACTCCTCGTCGATCTCGTCCTGGGTCTCGAGGTAGCGGCGCAGGCGGTCGATGGGGTCCTTGGCCGCCCACTCCTCCTCCTCGGCGCGGGCGCGGTAGCGCGTGGGGTCGTCGCTCGTGGTGTGCGCGGCCATCCGATAGGTGAGGGCCTCGATGTAGCTCGGCCCCTCGCCCTCGCGGGCGGCGTCGAGTGCGAGGCGCACGGCGCCGTAGACGGCGAGAACGTCGTTGCCGTCGATGCGGACGCTGGGGATCCCCCAGCCGCGCGAGCGCTGGGCGAGCGGCACCCGGGACTGCACGGTGGTGGGCACGGAGATCGCCCACTGGTTGTTCTGCGTGAAGAAGACCGTCGGCGCCTGGAAGGAGGCGGCGAAGGTGAAGCCCTCGCTGACCTCGCCCTCCGAGGAGCTGCCGTCGCCGAACAGGGTGAGCACCGCGGTGTCGGAATCGAGGTCGCCGGTGCCCACGAGGCCGTCGCGCTGCAGGCCCATCGCGTAGCCGACGGCCTGCGGGACCTGGGCGCCGAGCACGAGCATGTAGGGGTGGGTGCGCAGCTCGTAGGGGTCGTAGCTGCCGTGGGCGATGCCGCGCCACACGTCCAGCAGGCGCCAGGGCTCGATGCCGCGCGCCCAGGCGATGCCGTGCTCGCGGTACGTGGGCACCAGGTAGTCCTGGGTGCGGGCCGCATGGCCGGCGCCGATCTGCGCGCCCTCCTGCCCCAGGGCGCTCGCCCACAGGCCCAGCTGCCCCTGGCGCTGCAGGGAGGTGGCCTCGAGGTCCGCGGCGCGGATCATCACCATGTCGCGGTAGTAGCGGCGCAGGTCCTCGCCCGTGAGGTGGGCGACGGCGGCGTCGAGCTCCTCGTGGGGTGTGCGGGTGCCGTCCGGCGCGACGAGCTGGATCAGGGGCTCGTCGTCGGCGTGCTCGGGAATTGTCGTGCGGAAGACGCTCACGGGGACGAGGTTAACCTACGGAGCCGTAAGTTCCAACGGGATCGCCGTGGGCGGGTCGCTCCGCCGGGCGCGCCGCCGGCCGTCCTGCGGGTCGCGGCGCGCCGGCGTGCGATCAGTCCCAGGTCACCGGTCGCTTGTCATCGGCGAGGTCGACGGAGGGCCTGCCCAGGCTGCCGCCGTAGAGCAGGTCGCAGGTGCCCTTCTGGCTGCCCTTGCTGCACTCCATCGTGGTGTCCACGCCGCCGATGGAGTCCTTCGCGGTCACGTAGGTGACCTCGTCGTACCCGGGCTCGGCCGTCAGCTTGTCGAGCTTGCGCTGGGTGGACCCCGGGAGCGAGCGCTTGACCGTCTTGTCCTTGGCCTTCCAGCCGTCGGACGACGTGCCCTGGATCTTCTGGAGGCCGCAGCCGGCCTTGAGCGTGTTCTGCTCCACGCACTTGTCGACCGACTTCTTCACGGCTCCGCGGAAGGCCTTCTGGCCGTCGTCCGTCAGCTTCGCCTTGGGCCAGTCCGGGTAGTCGTCGCCCAGTCCGTAGACCAGGGTCGCCTCCCCGTCGAGGCCGAACAGCTTCTCGTCCATGCCCACCGTGTAGGAGCCTGGCAGCGCCGAGTACTCCGTGCCGGGCTTCACCTCGGCGTCGTTGACCGTGAGGCTCAGGCCGGAGAAGCCCTCGGGCACGTCCATGTACGACTCGAGACCGGTGACCACCTCGTAGGTGCCGTCGTCGTCGTAGTCCTGCATCGAGATCTCGCCGCTCGCGGGCTTGCCGCCCACCGTGTAGTCGACCGTCACCTTCCCCGAGAGCGACGACATCTGGGGCTCGCCGATGGTCACGTCGGCGACCGGCGCCTCCTTGAGCGCCTTCGCGTAGGCGTCCTCCTCGAGGGTCTCCTGGTTCGAGTGGTCCTGTCCCTGGATGACCTCGAGCGCGGGCTTGGGATCCCCGTCGACCAGGGAGTCCATGTACTCCTTCCCGAGCGCGCTCACCTGCTCCTCGGGCGATGCGGTCTTCGCGGCTCCCCCGCCGCCTCCCGCGTCGTCGCGCTTGCCCAGGCCGATGACGACCGCGATCACCACCACGAGCACGATCACGAGGAGGAACGCGACGGCGGCGATGACCAGCCCGATGATCAGTCCCGTACGGCTCTACCGGGGCGGCTGGTTCGGGTCGCCGGGACCGCCCGATCCGCCGAATCCTCCCGGCCCGCCGGGCTGCCCTGGTCCTCCTGGGCCCGTCGGACCTCCGGGGCTCGACGGCCACGAGGCGGAGGACTGCGGCGAGCCGCCCTGGCTCTGGGAGAAGTCCTGGCTCTGGGCGAAGTCCTGGCCCTGCGGGAAGTCCTGGCTCTGCGCACTCCCCTGACCCTGCGCGGGATCGGGGTACTGCTGCCGCCAGGGGGAGGCCTCCCCCTGTCCGTCCTGGTGCGGCTGGCCGTTCTGCGGGCCCTCGGGCATCGGTCCGGTCATGGTCTTCCCCTCCGCCGCGTTCGTGATCCGCGGCACTCGTCCCCTGAGTCTAGGCTGAAAGCGTGACCCACCGCGCGCCGCGACCAGCCGCCAGGAGCGCGCGCCTGGCGCCCTCGGACCTCCTCGCCCGGATCCGGCCCGACGGCTACAGCGAGCACGGCTTCGCACTCGACGTCGGAGGCATCGAGCAGTCGCACGTGGACCTCGAGGACCCGACCGTGATCCGCCACGAGTACCTGCGGCGCATCGCCCACGTCGTCGACACCGCCGCGGAGCCCGGGGCGCCGATGCACGTGCTGCACCTGGGCGCGGGCGCACTCACCCTGGCCCGGTACGTGCAGGCCACGCGCTCCGGCTCCCCGCAGGCGGTGGTCGAGATCGAGCGGGAGCTCCCGGGCCTCGTGACCTCCGCGCTGCCCTTGCCGCGCGGCACGGACCTCGAGGTGCGGATCGGCGATGCGGCCCAGGAGCTCGCGGACATGGGGGCCGACGGATCGGCCCGGTCGGGCGGCAGAGGCCGGTTCGACGTGATCGTCGTCGACGTGTTCAGCGGTCAGAGCACGCCCGCGCACCTCACCCGCGAAGGATTCTTCGCCGACGTCCTGGGACGCCTGTCCGAACGCGGGGTGATGGCCGTGAACGTGGGCGACGACGCCGGCCTGCGCTTCTTCGCGGCGCAGGCCCGGGCGCTCGACGCCGCGACCGAGGCCGCTGGCCTCGCGGGGGTGTGGACCCTGGCCGACGAGCACCTGGTGCGCTCGCTCGACGAGGGCAACCTGGTGCTCGCCGCCGGGCCCGGGCTGGAGCGATCGCGAGGTGCGGAGCCCGAGGGCCTGCGCGAGCGCTGGCTCGCGGGCGGCCCGCATCCGGCCGCCGTGCTGGATCCTGCCGAGACGAGCCGCCTGATCAGCGCGATCGAAGAGGACGCGCACGGGTCGCGGCCCGCACCCCGTCCTCGCTGAGCCCCGATCGCGGACGACAGACCGCGGTCAGCCTTCCTGCGCCTCGCGCCACTCCTGGGCGATCGCGAGGAGCAGGTCGTTCGCCTCCCGCTCCCCCACGGTGACGCGCACGCCGTCGGCCCCGTAGGCGCGGACCACCAGGCCGCGGGCGTCGGCGAAGGCGGCGAACTCGGCGCTGCGCTCCCCGAGCGGGAAGTACACGAAGTTCCCCTGCGAGGCGGGCAGCTCCCAGCCCTGGGCGGCGAGGACCTGCTCGAGGCGTCCGCGCTGCTCGCGGATCCATGCGGCCCGGTGCTCGAGCTCGGCCGCGGCGTCGGGCTCGAAGGTCGCCAGCGCCGCGGCCTGCGCGATCGAGCTCGCCCCGAAGGGCACCGTGACCTGGCCGAGCGCCGCGGCGAGGCGCGGGTGCGCGACCGCGTACCCCACGCGCAGCCCGGCGATGCCCTGCATCTTGGAGAAGGTGCGCAGCAGCACCACGTTGCCGTGCTCCGCGAAGAGGCGCGCGGTGTCGGCGAGGCGCACGGGGTCGACGAACTCCCGGTAGGCCTCGTCGAGGGCGACGACCACGTGATCGGGCACGCGCGCGAGGAAGTCCTCGATCTGCGCGGTGGTCAGAGCGGGTCCGGTGGGGTTGTTCGGGGTGCACAGGACGACCAGGCGGGTGCGCTCGGTGATCGCCGCCGCCATCGCCGGCAGGTCGTGCTCGAAGGCGGGGGTGAGCGGGACCTGGACGTCGAGGCCGCCGTGGCTGCGCACCAGGATCGGGTAGGCCTCGAAGGACCGCCAGGCGAAGACGACCTCGTCGCCCGGATCCACGAGCGCCCGCACCAGGTCGCCGGAGACGGCGACGGACCCGGTGGACAGGGCGATGTTCTCCGGGCCGACGGCGGAGCGCGGCGTGCTGTGGTGGGCGGCGATCGCCTCGCGCAGGTCGAGGGCCCCCATGTCCGGGTAGAGGTTGGCGTGCAGGGTGGCCCGGTTGACGGCCTCGATCACCTGCGGCAGCGGCTCGAACGGCGACTCGTTCGAGGAGACCTTGAAGCGGCGCACGCCGTCGTCGGCCGCGGGCTTCCCGGGCACGTAGGCGGGCAGCGCATCGAGGGCGGAGCGCAGGCGGATGTTCTCGGCGGGAGTCTCGGGCATGCCCCCAGGCTAGGCCGACGGGGGCTGTGCGCGCCGGACCACCGGCGCGCGCGAGACCCGCGCGAGCACCGCACACAGGAGTCTGGGCGGGTGTCCGTACCTTTCATCACGGTGAAACGTACGGAGACCTGCCCAGATAGTCGTCCGCAGCGGCTCGTCGTCCGGCCGATCGTCGCCCGAGCCGACCTGCCCTCAGGCGCGCTCGCGGTCGCGGTCGCCGTCCACGCCGAGGATCGCCTCGAAGATCGAGGAGAGGATGCCCACGATCACGCCGGCGAGCAGGGCCCACCAGAAGCTGTCGAACTCCAGCGGCAGGCCGAACAGACCCGCGACCCACGCCGTGAGCAGGAGCATGAGCGCGTTGATGACGAGCATGAACAGGCCCAGCGTGAGGCAGGTCAGCGGCAGGGCGAAGAACGAGAGGATCGGCTTCACGATCGCGTCGACGATCGCGAAGATCAGCGCGATGCCGGCGACGGTGAGGACCTGGCCGAGGATCGTGCCGCCGCCCTCCCCCAGGTGCATGCCCGGCAGAAGGAGGGAGGTGAGCCAGAGTGCGACGCCCACGATGATGAGGTGCCCGATGAACCTGAACATGGGGGAAGTCTCCCAGAGCCGCCCGTGAGCGACCAGGGGGATATCCCGCGCGTCGCCCCCTCGGCCCCTCGGCCCGTCGGCCCGTCGGCCGCCTCGCCATCCGGCCGGCGGTGCGTGCTCGTGCGCCGCTCTGGAACAATGGCCCCATGCCGCAGAGCTTCGCCGACCTGACGCCCCCGATCGCCCTCACGCCGCTGGACGGCCGCTACCGCGACCAGGTCGCGCCGCTGGTCGACCACCTCTCCGAGGCCGCCCTCAACCGTTCCCGGCTGATCGTGGAGACGGAGTGGGTCATCCACCTCCTGGACAACGAGGCGATCCCGGGCCTGCGCACCCTCACGGAGGACGAGCGCGCGCTGCTGCGCGCGATCCCCGAGGACTTCGGCGCCGAAGGCATCGCCGAGCACAAGGAGATCGAGCGCGAGACCGTGCACGACGTCAAGGCCGTCGAGTACTACATCAAGCGCCGCCTGCAGGGCACGTCCCTCGAGCCGCTCGCAGAGATCGTGCACATCTACTGCACGAGCGAGGACGTCAACAACCTCGCCTACGCGCTCATGATCAAGGGCGCCGTCCACGAGGTGTGGCTGCCCGCCTTCGAGGGCGTGGTCGCCCAGATCGCCGAGCTCGCCCGCGAGACGGCCGACGTCCCGATGCTCTCGCGCACCCACGGCCAGCCGGCGACGCCCACCACGCTGGGCAAGGAGCTCGCCGTGTTCGCGCACCGCCTGCAGCGGCAGGCGCGGCGGATCCCCGCCAACCAGACCCTCGGGAAGATCAACGGCGCGACCGGCACGTACGCGGCGCACACGATCTCCGTGCCGGACACCGACTGGGAGCAGATCTCCCGCAGCTTCGTCGAGCACCTCGACCTCACCTGGAACCCGCTGACCACCCAGATCGAGTCCCACGACTGGCAGGCCGAGCTGTACGCGGACATGGCCCGCGCGGGCCGCATCCTCCACAACGTCGCGACCGACGTGTGGACGTACATCTCGCTGGGCTACTTCCGCCAGCGCCTGTCCGCGCAGGGCGGCACGGGCTCCTCGACGATGCCGCACAAGGTGAACCCGATCCGCTTCGAGAACGCCGAGGCGAACCTCGAGATCTCCGGCGCGCTGCTCGACGTGCTCAGCCAGACCCTGGTCACCTCGCGCATGCAGCGGGACCTCACCGACTCCACGACGCAGCGCAACGTGGCCCCCGCGATCGGCCACTCGCTGCTGGCGATCCAGAACATCTCCAAGGGCCTCGCCGGCCTGGACGTGGACGCCGAGGCGATGGCCGCCGACCTCGAGGGCAACTGGGAGGTGCTCGGCGAGGCCGTCCAGTCCGTCATGCGCACCCTGGGCGTCCAGGGCCACGAGGGCCTGGACAACCCCTACGAGCGGCTCAAGGAGCTCACCCGCGGCCATCGCGTGACCGGCGAGGACATGCGGGCCTTCATCGGTGATCTGGGCCTGCCCGATGCCGAGCGGGATCGTCTGCTCGCCCTCACCCCGGCGACGTACGTCGGCCGCGCGCCGCGGCTCGTGGGGCATCTGGACGACTGACCGCCCTCGCCCGCCCCCAGATCAGGGCGACCGCCGCGATCGCCAGGATCCACGGCAGGTACGCCACGTAGCGGAACGGCTGGGCGATGGGCGCGGCCGCCATCAGCGTCGCCCACAGCAGCAGGGCCGGGAAGGCGACGACGAGGACCTCCCCTCGTCGTCCGTACCAGGCGGCCGCCACGACCAGTGCGAGCGCCCACACCCAGGTCCCTGCTCCCGGGGTGAGATCCAGGCCAGTGCGGTACACGGACTCCATCCGCGTCCCGACGGCCTCCCCCAGCAGAGGTCGCTTCACGACGCCATGGCTCGCGAGATCCGCCAGGATCTCGTCGCGATCCCCGGGTGCGTTCGAGATCGGCTCGAGGAAGAACGACTGCGAGGTGTCGCCGACGCCGGCGGCGTCCCATCGCCACAGCTGCGAGGTCTGATCGCGGTATCCCGCGAGCATCGGCCCCGGGCAGCGGACCAGCGTGCGGGCGGCGACCGACAGGAACTCGCCCCCGGAGCCCTGGAGGGCGTTCTCGGAGAACGCGGGGTCGTACTTCACGGGGTCCACGCTCTGCGGGCGGAACACGTCGCGCCAGGTCTGCAGCGGCATGATCCGATCCAGGGTGCGGGCGTCCTCCGGCGCGATGCACTGCGGCTCGTGGACGAGGGTGCTGCCGACCATCTGCAGGGGCACGCCCAGGCTCTCGACGCTCTTCTGCGGGCCCGCGGCGAGGGTCAGGATCTGCTGCGGGAGCAGCGCGACCACCACGATGCCCGCGACCCACAGGAACGCCGCGCGCCGTGCCCTCCGCGCCAGCACGACGAGGAGCACACCGATCAGCGCGAGGATCACGAGCGCGTTGTTCCGGGTCAGGGCGAAGCCGAGCATCGACAGCACCATCACGCAGACGAAGCCCCGACGGCGGAGGCACCGCCCGTCCGTCTGCTGGATGCTCAGCAGCACGGGCACCAGCAGCAGCGTGAAGCCCGTGAACGCGGCATCCTTGACCAGGGCGAACGTGAAGTTCGCCGTGATCGGCAGGAGCCCGAGCACCACCGCGAGGACGACGAGGACCGCACGCGGGATCCCCATCCTCGAGAGCACGCGCAGCGTCCAGGCCAGGCCGAGGCCGTACAGGATCACCTGGAGCAGCACGAGGGCGATGATCCCCGGGAGCATGCTGCCGGTGACCAGTCGCAGACCGTGCACGACGCCGCTGATGACCATCGAGTAGACGAGCGGCTGCTGCGGCGCGACGCCGAGGGGATTGCGGATGCTCCAATAGGTGTCGTTCATCGCGTCCAGCGGACCCACCGCCGCCCACATGAGCAGCCAGAGCACCGCGCTGATCCCCGCCATGCCCAGGCACGATCGCCACGAGGCGGGGTCGCCCGCCGCGCGCCGATCCCTCGCGGTGCGCGCGTCCACGGCGCTGAGCAGGATCCACATCCCCGCGGCGATCACCGCCGCGACCACGAGGTGCCGCACGATCCTCCCGCCGCTCCACGGCATCTGTGCTGCGGGGACGGCGAGGACGTCGACCAGAGCGAGGAGGAGAGCGGGCGCGAGCGCGAACACCGCTTTGCGTGCGCCGCCGCGCAGGACCTCGAGTGCCACCGAGGCATCCCATCACACTCGAGGTCGGGCCCGAGCACGACCCGCCGTCAGGCCCGGGCGCTCCCGCTGCGGGAGAAGATCACGCGGTAGCAGACGAAGTTGCACACCGCGGCGACGCCGACGGCGATGATCTTCGCGGCGATCGCCACGACGCCCTCGGGGGCCTGCGGGACGAGCACGCCGCAGGCGTGCACCACTCCGGTGATGATCAGCGTCTGGATCACGAGCGCGGTCACCAGGGTGACGGCCAGGAACGGCACGAACGCCCGGACGCCGGTGCCGTGCGCCCGGAAGACGAAGGCGCGGTTCACCGCGAAGCTCACGCAGATCGTGATCAGCGTGGACACGACATGCGCGGCGATCGGCGGCCAGTGCATGAGAAGCGTTCCGCCCGAGTACAGGCACAGGTCGAGCAGCGCCATGGCGCCGCCGGAGACCAGGAAGCGCCCGATGAGGGCGCGCAGGGACGTCGCGCGCTCAGCGGCCACCGAGGCCCTGCCCCTCACGACACTGAAGGCGGTCGGCCTCGCCTCGCACCACCGGCGCGCTCTCGGGCACGACCGGCTCGGGCGTGCGCTCGTTGTGCGGCGCGCGCAGCTCCTCCGGCGACACCTCGCGCCGCGGCGCGAGCCCCGGAGTGGTCACCGGGGCGAGTCCCAGGTAGGCGAGCCGCGCCGCCTCGTGCCGGTTCCTCGTGGTGCCGGTGAGGATCACGCCGGCGGTCACCATCAGGCAGGCGATCACCATGAAGATCGCGGCGAGGAACGCGGTCGGGAAGCGCTCCACGAGGCCCGTGCGCGCGTACTCCGAGATGACGGGGATGCCGCTGATCAGGCCGGCCACGAAGGCGACGATGCTCGCGGCTCCCCAGAACACGAACGGCTTCTCGAAGGCGAAGAGCTTGCCGATCGTGAGGATGATGCGTCGGCCGTCGGAGAAGGTGCTGAGCTTGGACTCGCTGCCGTCGGGCCGCTCGCCGAAGCCGACCGGCTTCTCGATCTGGGGCACGCGCGTGGCCAGCGAGTGGACCGTCAGCTCCGTCTCGATCTCGAAGCGCTGCGAGAGCGCGGGGAAGGACTTCACGAAGCGTCGGGAGAAGACGCGGAACCCGGAGAGCATGTCGGTGACGGGCTCGCCGAAGAGCCTCGAGACCACGCTGTTGAAGAAGCGGTTCCCCCAGGCGTGGCCCTTGCGGTACGCCGAGTTGTCCGGGTCGTCGACGCGGCAGCCCAGCACGTGGTCGTAGGGGCCCTCGAGCAGCGCCTCGACCATGGCGGGCGCGGAGGCGACGTCGTAGGTGTCGTCGCCGTCGATGAGCAGGTACACGTCCGCGTCGACGTCGGCGAAGGCGCGGCGCACCACGTTGCCCTTGCCCTGGAGGGTCTCGGTGCGCACGATCGCCCCGGCCTCACGAGCCCGCTCCCGGGTCGCGTCCTTCGAGTTGTTGTCGTAGACGTACACCGTGATGCCGTCGAACGTCCTGCGCAGGTCCGACACGACCTTCGCGACGGTCGCCTCCTCGTTGTAGCAGGGGACGATGGCCGCGATGTCGAGCTGCTGCGGCGGGGGCGAAGTGGTCATCACTGCGCGAGAGTAGCAACGGGAGGGCGGCCCCGCCTCTTCCCCTGAACCGCTGGTGAATCTACAGTGAACACAGGTGCAAGGACGCACCGGACGGTCCGGCCGTCCCGGGCCGTCGCCTCACTCCCCGCCGCGGGGAGAGGTCGAGAGGTGATGGGGATGAGCACGTTCGTCCACCCGTTCCGCGAGGGCTCCAAGGACCAGAAGGATCTGCTGGGCGGCAAGGGGGCGAACCTCGCCGAGATGACCCGGCTGGGCCTGCCCGTCCCGCCCGGCTTCACGATCACGACCGACGCCTGCCGATACGTCATGCACCACGGCCAGAACCCGCCCGAGCTCGCCGATCAGGTGACCGCCGCGCTCGAGGACGTCGAGCAGCAGATCAGCCGACGCTTCGGCGATCGCGAGGACCCGCTGCTGGTCTCGGTGCGCTCGGGCGCCGCGATCTCCATGCCCGGGATGATGGAGACGGTGCTGAACGTGGGCCTGAACGACGAGACCGTGCAGGGGCTCGCCGCGCAGTCGGGCTCCGAGCGCTTCGCCCAGGACTCCTACCGGCGTCTGCTGCAGATGTACGGGGCGACCGTGCTCGGCATCGAGGCGAGCATGTTCGAGGAGGCGCTCGAGGCCGTCCGCGAGGAGCGCGGAGCCGCCGACGACGCGGGACTGGACGCAGGCGCCCTGGAGGAGATCGTCGGTCGGTACCAGCAGATCATCGAGCGCGAGACCGGGAGCCCCTTCCCGCAGGACCCGCGGGAGCAGCTGCGCGGCTCGATCAGCGCGGTCTTCGAGTCGTGGAACGCCCCGCGCGCCGTCATCTACCGCAACGCCGAGCACATCGACCACGAGCTGGGCACCGCCGTGAACGTGGTCGCGATGGTCTTCGGGAACCTCGACGACCGCTCCGCGACCGGCGTCGCCTTCACCCGCGACCCCTCGACCGGCGAGCACGGGATCTACGGCGACTTCCTGGTGGGCGCGCAGGGCGAGGACGTCGTCGCGGGCATCCGCAACACCCGGTCCCTCGAGGAGCTCGGCGAGGTGCTGCCCGATGCGTACCAGGAGCTGCTGCGCACCATGGACGTGCTCGAGGAGCACTACCGGGACCTGTGCGACATCGAGTTCACGATCGAGTCGGGGAAGCTGTGGATGCTGCAGACCCGCGTGGGCAAGCGCACCGCCGCCGCGGCCTTCCTCATCGCCACGACCCTCGTGGACGAGGGCGCGATCGACGAGCGCGAGGCCCTCACCCGCGTGAGCGGCGCGCAGCTCACCCGGCTCATGTTCCCGAGGTTCGCGAGCGGCGAGCGCGAGGTGCTCGCCCGCGGGATGGGCGCCTCCCCCGGCGCCGCCGTCGGCGAGGTCGTCTTCGACTCGGAGACCGTGATCGCCCGCGCCCAGGAGGGGCACGAGTGCCTGCTGGTGCGGCGCGAGACCAACCCCGACGACCTCGGCGGCATGCTCGCCGCCGAGGGCGTGCTGACCTCCCGCGGCGGCAAGACCTCCCACGCGGCCGTGGTCGCCCGCGGGCTCGGGAAGACCTGCGTGTGCGGGGCCGAGTCCCTCGACGTCGACCCGAAGGCGCGGGAGATCCGCATGGGCGGGGAGGTCGTCGCCCGGGAGGGGGACGTGCTCTCGATCGACGGGGCGACCGGCGAGGTCTTCGCCGGGCGCATCCCCGTCGAGCCCAGCGAGGTCGCCCAGTACCTCGAGGGGGATCTGGCCGCCGACGATCCCCGTGCGTCGGCCCTGGTCCGCTCCGTCGACCGGCTCATGGGCGTGGCCGACGAGGTGCGGCGCATGCAGGTGCGCGCGAACGCGGACACCGCGGCCGACGCCCAGCGGGCCCGGCAGATGGGTGCGCAGGGCATCGGCCTCGCGCGGACAGAGCACATGTTCCTCGGCGAGCGCCGCGCGCAGGTCGAGAAGCTGATCCTGGCGGGCGACCCCGCCGAGCGCGAGGAGGCCCTCGCCGAGCTGCTGCCCGCCCAGCGGGAGGACTTCGCGGGCCTGCTGCGGGCGATGGGCGACCTGCCGGTGACGATCCGTCTGCTGGACCCGCCGCTGCACGAGTTCCTGCCGGACCTCACCGACCTCTCGGTGCGCATCGCCCGCGCCGAGGAGGCAGGACGGAGGATCGAGCCGCACGAGCGCAAGGTCCTCGCCGCCGTGGAGAGGCTGCACGAGCAGAACCCGATGCTGGGGCTGCGCGGCGTGCGACTGGGCCTGACGATCCCCGGGCTGTTCGGCATGCAGGTGCGCGCGATCCTCGAGGCCGAGCTCGAGGTCAGGGCCGACGGCGGGGACCCGCACGTCGAGATCATGATCCCGCTGGTCGGGTCCGTGCGCGAGCTGCGGTCGATCCGCCACGAGATCGACGACGTCACCGAGGAGGTCGCGGCCGGGGCCGGGGCCGGGGACGGCGCGGAGCTCACCACCCGCATCGGCACCATGATCGAGCTGCCGCGCGCCGCCCTGCGCGCCGGGGAGATCGCCGAGGCCGCCGAGTTCTTCAGCTTCGGCACGAACGACCTCACGCAGACCACCTGGGGCTTCTCCCGCGACGACGTCGAGGCCGGGTTCTTCTTCACCTACAAGGAGCGCGGCATCCTCTCCGACAGCCCCTTCGAGTCCCTCGACCAGTACGGGGTGGGCGAGCTGCTGCGGATCGCCGCCGAGCGCGGACGGGCCACCAATCCGAACCTCACCCTCGGCGTGTGCGGGGAGCACGGCGGGGACCCCGCCTCCATCCACTTCTTCCATTCGCTGGGCCTGGACTACGTCTCGTGCTCCCCGTTCCGCGTGCCCGTCGCGCGCCTCGAGTGCGGGCGCGCGACGCTGCTCGAGGAGGGGTTCACACCGCAGCCGTGAGGGCGACCGCGGAGGTGGGGCACGGGCGCGGCCTCACCCCATCCGCGGGCGCACAGAGATGACGTCCATGCTCGCCTCGTCGGTCGCGCGGATCGCGAGGGCGACCGCGGAGGCGACCGACGTCGGCTCGAGGTACTTCTCGATCTCGTAGGGGCCGTCCTCCATGCCCCGCAGCTCGTGCTGCATGTCGGTGTCGACGCGGCCCGCATGCACGGAGCTGACCCGCACCCCGTGCTTGCGCTCCTCGAGGCGCAGGGCATCGGTGAAGGCCCGCAGGGCGAACTTCGAGGCGCAGTAGGCGCCGCGTCCGCCGATGGAGGTGAAGCCGCTGCCGGAGTTCAGGGCGACGACGGTGCCGCGCGCCTTCCGCAGCGCGGGCAGCAGCAGTCGCGTGAGCTCGACGACCGCAGTCACGTTGACCTCCATCGAGCGGTTCCACTCGGAGACCGCCATCTCCTCGGTGGTGCCTCCCACCAGCACGCCGGCGCTGTGCACGACGCCGGCGAGACCGTCCGGCAGGTCGAGCGCCGCGACCGCTCCGCCCACGGCCGGGTAGTCGGTGACGTCCACGGCGAAGGGCTCGGCCTCGGGATAGGACGCGGCGAGCTCGGCGAGCGCCGCGGCGTCGCGGCCGCCGAGGATCAGCCGGTGGTCGCCGGCGAGCTCGTCGGCGACGGCGCGGCCGATGCCGCGGGAGGCGCCGGTGATGAGGACGGCGGGCCGACGGGCGGATGCGGGAGAGGTCTCGGAGATGCTCATGCGGTCATTCTCCCAGGGCGCGGTGACGGTGCGCCCGGGCGGTCTCCGTCGGCCCGTCGACCTCGGTGAGTCCCGCGTCGATCACGCGGACCGCATCGCCCGGATCCTCCCAGGCGGCCTCGTCGGACGGGAGCAGCTGGACGCGGAAGCCGTCGGCGCGCCAGGTCGCGCGCTCCCGCTCCCCCATCTGCTCGTACAGGAGCTGCGCGGCATGGCCCGCCTGCGCGGCGGTCTTGCCGGTGGAGATCTCCTCGAGCGGGGTGATCTCGATGTCGACGAAGGCCGCGGGGGCTGTGGGGGCTGTGGGAGCGGCGACGGCGGGTGCGGCGGAGGCGGAGGCATCCTCGCGGTCGCCGCGGGGGAATTCGGTGCCGCCCACCTGCAGCTTCGCGAGGTCCTTGGGCAGCGGCTGCAGCGGCCCCGGGACGAAGGCGCGCACCTGCGCGGTGCCGTGGGTGACGGTGACGCCGGGCAGGGACTGCACCGCGTCCCAGCGGGCGCCGTCGGCCCGTCGCACGACCTTGCGGATCCAGCCCGCGCGCCAGTGCTCGACCTGCCCGGCCCACTCGCCCGTGCGGGAGCGCTCGTCGTCCAGGAGCTGCACGACGGCCTGAGCCGCGGCCTCGACGACGTCCTCATGGTGCGCGGGGTCCGCCTTCACGCGGTGCACCACGAGCTGCATCTCCCAGGGGTTCTCATGGTCGGGTCGGTCGGGTCGCTGCACGTTCTCGCTCACGACAGGGAGCAACGGGTCCGGGCGGCTCGGCATTCCCGCGGCGCCTGCATCCGCATGGACGGCGGCGTCGGCATGGACGGCGGCGTCCGCATCGGCGCGGAACCCGCGCACCCCTCGGTGGCACCATGTGTCCGTGGACGAGATCAGCCCTGACCCGCGGACGCCCCGGAGCGGCGCGGCACCGATGAGCCGCCCGGGTGTCGACCTGCCGTCGGCGTTCCTGGTGGCGGAGATCGTGATCGTGCTGGCGCTGTCCCTGGGGCGCTCGGGCGTGTACTCGATCGTCTCCCTCGCGCGGTCGCTCGCAGCGGGGCCGCTGAGCAGCCAGCAGGCGACGCTGAACAGCTCGCAGGACACGAATCCCTGGTTCGACCTGCTGCAGCAGCTGCTCGGGATCGCCTTCACCCTCGCACCCGTGGCACTGGTGATCCTCCTGCTGAGCGTGAGCGCGGGCAGTCTGCGGGCCGCCCTCGCGGGCCTCGGCCTCGCACCCGCGAGGCCGCTCGGCGACAGCGTGCGCGGCGTCGTGATCGCGGCCTGCATCGGCATCCCGGGGCTCGCCGTCTACTACGCGGGCCGGGCGATCGGCGCGACCCTCGAGGTGATCCCGGCGGCGCTGGACGCGCACTGGTGGACGGTCCCCGTGCTGATCCTGCAGGCCGCGAAGAACGCCGTGCTCGAAGAGGTGATCGTCTCCGGGTATCTCGTGCAGAGGCTCGAGCGCCTGGGCGTGGGCACGGCGGGGATCCTCGTGATCACGGCGGTGCTGCGCGGCAGCTACCACCTCTACCAGGGCATCGGCCCCGGCATCGCGAACCTCGCGATGGGCCTGGTCTTCACCGAGTGCTTCCGACGCACCCGCCGCGTGGGCCCGCTGGTCGCCGCCCACACGCTGCTCGATGTGGTGGCGTTCGTGGGATACGCGCTGCTGAAGGGCGTGCTGGGTCTGTAGGGCGTGGACGCGGGCTCGGGCCGGGGCGCACCCAGCACCATGCCCCTCCCCACCTCCTGCCGATAGCCTGGGCGCATGGTCTTCTCCCTGCCTCCGCACGCCACGATCGAGCAGCGCTCCAACAACTGGGGCGGCAACCACCGCTTCACCCCGCAGGCGGTGGTCCAACCGGAGACCGAGGCCGAGGTCGTCGAGGCCGTGCGCTGGGCGATCGGACGCCGCCTGCCCGTGCGCACGATGGGCGCCGGACACTCGTTCTCCCCGCTGATCCCCACCGGCGGCGTGCTCGTGAAGCTCGGCGCGATGAGCGGCCTGACCGGCGTTGACGCCGGGAGCGGGCGCGTGCGCGCGCATGCGGGCACTCCCCTGTCCCAGCTGTTCGAGGAGCTCTGGGCGCAGGGCCTCTCGCTGCCCGTGCAGGGAGACCACGACGCCCAGTCGATCGCGGGCGCGCTGGCCACCGGCACCCACGGCTCCGGCACCGACTCGCAGATCATGAGCGAGGCGATCACGGGCCTGCGCCTCGTCGACGGGCGCGGCGGGATCGTGGAGATCGGCGAGGACGACGTGGACCGCCTGCGCGCGGCACGGGTCTCTCTGGGTGCGCTCGGCGTGATCCTCGAGGTCGAGCTGCAGACGGTTCCCGCCTTCCACCTGCGAGATCGCCGCGAGCTCGTGGATCTCGACCCCTCGTCGGCGGATCTGGCCGCGCTCGGGGAGAGCGCCCGCCACGTGCAGGTCCACTGGTTCCCCGCCGATGCCTCGCCCGCGCTGCTGCAGCTGGACGTCGAGGAGGGCGCGAGCGCCGCGGGGAAGGCTCTCGTGCGGCGCCTCCACGTCGCCCAGGAGGGCGAGGAGGATGCCGCACCCGCCTACCAGGTGTTCACGGGCCGCTCCACGAAGCCCTTCCACGAGATGGAGCTCGCGTTCCCCGCGGATCGGGCCGACGAGGCGTTCTCACGTCTGACCTCGCTGAACGTGGAGGACTTCCCGGAGCACCAGTACCCCATCGAGCTGCGCTGGGTCGCCGGGGACGACACTCCCCTCTCGATCGCGCAGGGCGGGCCGCGGGTGACGATCGCGCTGACCGCGAAGACCAGCTCGGATTACTGGCCGCTGCTCACCGCGGCCGACGCGATCGGCGAGGAGCTCGGCGCGCGCCCCCACTGGGGCAAGCTGCACCTGCTCGACCGCGCCCGGGCGGAGGAGCTCTACCCGCAGCTGGGCGTCTTCGACGAGGTGCGCGCGGAGCTCGACCCGCACGGCCTCTTCCTCAACGACCACCTGCGCGCGCTGCTGGGCTGAGCCGCGCTGGGCGGGGCTGAGCGGGGCTGGGACTGGGCGGGGCTGGCCTGCCCCGGAGACGGTGACGCGCTCGGCGGCACCTCGCCGAGAGGTGAGTTGTGGTCCCCAAAACGCGCGAATGGCGACATCAACTCACCTCTCGCGGGGGTGATGCCGCATCAACTCACCTCTCGCGGGGGTTGTGCGCCAGCACGAGCGCGAGCGGCGGGTCGGGATCGGCCGCGCCTCAGAGCACGTAGGGCTCGGCGTCCGTCTCGCTGACCATCGGCAGTGAGGACTCGAACCAGATGTCCATGCCCCCGGCGACGTTGATCGCCTCGAAGCCGTTCTGGTTCAGCCACTGGGTGACCTGGAAGCTGCGCCCGCCGGAGCGGCACACGATGAAGAGCGGGTCGTCGTCCTCGGGGAGCTCGCCCAGGTGCTCCATGAAGGAGCTCGCCGGCACGTGCTGCGCGCGCGGGGCGTGGCCGGCGGTCCATTCGTCGTCCTCGCGCACGTCGATGAGGTGCGCGCCCTCGGGGATCTCGGTGGGGGCCACGGATTCGATGTCCATGGCCCCCAGCCTACGAGCCGACGGGCGGCGCGTGCTGCCCGCGCGTCGACCCGGCCGATCCGTGCCGCTCACCTGTCGGACCGGTCCGACCCTTCCCGTTCACGCCTCGGACCGGGCGCCCCGTCCTCCTCACGCGTCGGACCGCGCGACCCGCCCCACGAGCGGCGCGCTCACGGCGACGCTGAGTGCGACCAGGCCGAGCGCGCCGATCGCCGAGGCGATGTACTGCACGACCGCGCCCAGGGAGAAGCCGCCGCTCATCACGGGGGCGAGGAGGCCCGCGGCGCTCAGGCCCGCCACGATCGCGGCGAGTGCGAGCGGGATCGCGATCTCGGCGATGCGGGCGCGCTGGAGGGCGCTGACCGTCGCGCCCGCGACGTGCTGGGAGCGGTAGACGCGCGCCTGGTCGAGCACACGGGCGGTCTGCGTGACCCCGGTGGAGACGGCGGCCAGCACGGCGGCGATGCCCAGCGTGAGCAGCCCGCCGGTGTGCAGCGCGGTGCTCAGCGCCCGCTCGGAGGCGGTCTCGTCCATGTTCCCGAACATGCTGGTCAGCGTCAGGAACCCGGCGATGACGAGCCCGAAGGTGATGCCGGAGACGGCGCGCCATCCGGCGCGGGGATCGGCCGCGAGCCGTCGGGCCCCTACCAGCAGGGCGGGTCCGGGAGCGACGGCGGCGATGATCCGTGCGACCACCCAGACCACGAACGGGCCGACGATGTTCACGCTGCCGAGCACGAGCGCCATGAGGATCGCGAGCACGGCGATCAGCACGCCGATCCCGTTCGGGATCCCGCCCACGATCTGGGGAAGGATCTGGAACGCGGCGATGAACAGCACGATCAGCGCCGCCCACACGATCAGCCGCACCACGGACATCCGCACGATCCGCGAGTCCCGGGCCACCCCGAGCGGTGAGATCGCGACGCCCGCCAGGCCGATGCCGGCGGAGACGCCCGCGAGCAGCGTCGCCGCGATCACCAGCACCGGATAGGCCCAGAGCGGCATCAGCAGCTCGCCGACGGTGAACGGGGCCATCCCGAAGTCGAGAGCCGTGAGCGCCGGGGTGACGGCGAGGTGCGCGAGCAGCCCGACCAGCGAGCCGATGAGCGCCTGCGCGAGGACGTCGGCCACGGCGAGCGCGCCGACCTGGGCGGTGGTGCCGCCCACCAGGCGCACCGCGGCGAGGTCCCGCTCGCGGCGGGACAGGCTGAGCTTCGCGGCGGCGCTTCCCAGGCCCATGGCGCTGGGCACGAGCAGCACGGTCGCGACGATCGCGCAGGACATGAGGAAGGACAGGTTGGAGGCCTCGGCCGAGGGCGGCCCGTCGCCGACGGGCGCGGCGGCCGCGCGGGAGGCGAAGGCGCCGAGACCGCCGAGGACGGTCGCGAGGATGCCGGTCGAGGCCGTGAAGCCGATGATCGGCAGGGCCGTGGCGATCCCGCCGCGGCGCCGGAGAACCAGAGGAGCAGTGCTGAGGAGGTTCATCGCGCGCCTCCCTCGCGGTGGAACTGCTGGGCGATGCGGCCGTCGCGCATGGCGATCGTCCGCTCGCAGGTCGCGGCGACCGACGGGTCGTGGGTGACCATGACGAGGGCCGCGCCCGCGTCCTGGCAGGCCTCGGCGAGCACCTGGAGGACGCTGTGGCCGGTGGTCTGGTCGAGCGCGCCGGTGGGCTCGTCGGCGAAGACCACCGAGGGCCGGCCGGCGAGCGCGCGGGCGATCGCGACGCGCTGGGCCTGGCCGCCCGAGAGCTGGCCGGGTCGGCGCTCGTGCATGCCCGCGAGGCCCAGACGGTCGAGCCAGGCCGACGCCTCGGCGCTCGCGGAGCGACGGGAGGCGCCGCCGAGCATGCGCGGGAGCACCACGTTCTCCAGGGCGGTCAGCTCGGGAAGGAGCTGGCCGTCCTGGAAGACGAAGCCGAAGCTCGTGCGCCGCAGCCGCGTGCGCGCGGCGTCGGAGAGGGAGTCCAGCGAGGCGCCCGCGTGGACGACGCTCCCGGAGGTGGGCGGCAGGATTCCGGCGAGCACGTGCAGCAGGGTGGTCTTCCCGCAGCCGGAGGGGCCCATCACCGCGACCGACTCGGCGGCGCGGATGTCGAGGTCCACGCCGTCCAGCGCGAGGGTCGCACCGGCCTTCTCCCCGTAGGAGTGGCGCAGGGCTCGGGCCTGGAGCACCGGGGCGGGGCCGACGGGGCCCTGGTCGGC